>NZ_BAAAZP010000136.1:0-44107 GCF_039536965.1 Nonomuraea antimicrobica
AACCGCCCGGCCAGCGTGGCGTGCTCGACCGCCTCGCCCCAGCGCCCGGGTACCCGGCGCAGCACCGCCGCCAGGCGCAACCGGGCGGGCCAGGAGCCGCGGGCCAGGTCCACGGCCCGCTCGGCGGCGGCCACGGCGTCGGCGTCGCGGCCCAGCCGTTCGTGCGCGAGGCTGACGAGCCGCTGCGGCCATTCGGCGGACGGGTCCAGGTCGGCGGCGTTGCGGGCGGCGTCCAGCGCGGATTCAGGACGCCCGGCGTTCAGTCTGGCCAGGGCCTCGTCACACCATTCGCGTGCGGACCGGTCGGAAGGGTTGTCTCGTGTGCCACGTGCGTCGGTCCCCACGAGTCCCATGATCGGCGGGTGCTCCAAGGTTGGATAGATCCCGACATATTGCTGTATCTCTCTAGAGAGGTCGTGCCGGGATCCCGGATCAGGCGATACCGCTATGACAAGCGCGTGGCATGGCCTAAGCTGCCACGCAAGCCGGAGCGCCGGAGCCGGGCGGCGGTGAGCAGCGGTGAGTCGCTGGTCCGCCGTCGCCGACCACCAGCACGTGCGGGCCCTGTCTGAACGGATCGTTGACGGGATCGGCCTGCAAGGAGGCCCATGACCGTCACACAGGCCGCACCCCCCGTACGCATGGCCGACCGCGACCCCCAGCAGCGCCGCTGGGCCGTTCTCGTGCTGCTCTGCCTGAGCCTGTTGCTGATCACGGTCGACGCCACCGTCCTGCACATCGCGGTGCCCACGCTCACGGCCGCGCTCGAGCCCTCCGCCGTGCAACTGCTGTGGATCATCGACGTCTATTCGCTGGTGGTCGCGCCGCTGCTGATCATGTTCGGCACGCTCGGCGACAAGTACGGCCGCAAACGGCTGGTCCTGTGGGGCTTCGTGCTGTTCGGGCTGGCCTCGGCGGCGGCCGCGTTCGCCCCGACCCCGCTGACCCTGATCCTGGCCAGGGCGCTGCTCGGCGTCGGCGGCGCCATGATCATGCCGGCCACCCTGTCGCTGATCCGGCAGGTGTTCACCGACCGGCGCGAGCGGGCCATCGCGCTGGGCGTCTGGAGCGCGGTCGCGGCGGCCGGCGCGGCGGTCGGGCCGCTCATCGGCGGCGTGCTCGTCGGCATCTGGTGGGGCGCGGTCTTTCTGATCAACGTGCCGATCCTGCTGGTGCTGCTGCCCGCCGCCGTACGCCTGCTGCCGGAGTCGCGCGAACGCCGGGACCGGCCGTGGGACGGCGCCAGCGCCCTGCTGTCGGTGTTCGGCATCCTGGCGCTGGCGTTCGGGCTGAAGGAGGCGGGGTCGGGCAGCCTGATGCCGTTGTGGGCGTCGGCGGCGGTGTTCCTGGCCGGGCTGGGGCTGCTGGTGGCGTTCGTACGGCGGCAGACGCGGCTGCGCGAGCCGTTCCTGGAGGTCGGGCTGTTTCGGCGGCGCGAGTTCGCCACCGGGGTCGCGGGTGTGCTGCTTGGCGTGTTCGCGCTGGTGGGGCTGCAGCTCATGCTCGCCCAGTACCTGCAACTCGTGCTCGGCGACACCCCCGTACGCGCGGCGCTGCGGATGCTGCCCCTGGTCGTCGCGGCCGTCTCCGGCGGGCTCGCGGCGGCCCACATCCTGCCCAGGCTCGGCCTGCGGGCCACGATGAGCGGCGGCCTCGCCCTCGTCGCGCTCGCCCTGACCCCCACCCTGACCTGGGGCGTCGAGGGGCACCCCGTGATGCTGGCGATCTGTTTCGTGGGCATCGGGTTCGGGGTGCAGGTGGCGCTGCTGGCCGCGTCCGACACGATCATGGCCGCCGCCCCCGAGTCCAAGGCGGGCGGGGCCGCCGCCATCGAGGAGACCGCGTACGAGCTGGGGGCCGGGCTCGGCGTGGCCGTGCTCGGCACGATCACCACGATCGTGTACGCCCCCGGGCTCCCCACCGTGCCAGGAGTGCCGTCCCGTGGCATGGACGAGGCCAGGCAGTCGCTGGCTGCGGCGGCGCACGTCGCCGACCAGGTCGGCGGCCACGCGGGCGGGGCACTGCTCGACGCCGCCCGGTGGGCCTTCGTCAATGCTCTGCACACGACCGTGGTCGTGAGCGTCGTCCTGCTCAGCGTGACCGCCGTCGCGGTGGCCGCGCTGCTCAGCCGTGATTGAGGTGTGCCATGTCCCGTTCAGGGCAGACAACTACCGTGAAACAGGCCCTTCGTGATCTTGCCGCTTTAGTCGCCCGCCTCGGCGTGGGCGGCATCTTCTTCGCCAACGGCTGGGCCAAGCTGGAAGACGGTCTGAAAGTCACCGGCGCGAAGTTCCTGGAGCAGGGCGCCCCCGCGCCCGGCGCCTGGGCCACGGTCACCATGCTCGCCGAGCTGATCGGCGGCGCCCTGCTGATCGCCGGTCTCGCCGTCGCGATGACCGGGCTGATCCTCTTCGCCGAGGCGCTGGCCGTGTTCGTGGTGGCCCCGCCGCTCAACCCCATCAGCATGAACGAGCTGATCCTCCTCGGAGCCGCCTCCCTCCTGCTCGCCGTGGTCGGCGCGGGACGGGTGTCGGTGGACCACATGGTCGTGATCCGGCGGAGGGAGTCGGCGGCGGCCGACGAGTTCGCGGCCGACACGGAGGCCGATCGCGTCATCGCCTCCCTCAGGGAACCTCCCGGGCCTCCCGCGTCCCTGCCGTCGCCAGCCGCGTCCCCGCCGGGCGACCCGGTGCAGGGAGACTCGGCGCCGGACGACTCGGCGGCGGACGCGTCCCCGCCCGACGAGCCGGTCTCTCCCACGGAGGACACCGCCCCGCACCCGCGGGCCCGCGCGTCGGCCGGAGAGCCCAAGCGCAACGAGGACCCCGCGCCCGCGCCTGGCGACACCCTGGTGGCGGGCCGCAAGAAGCCCGCACCCCGCAGCCGCCGCCCCTCCTCCGGCGGCTGACCCGCCCCTCCTCCGGCTGACCCGCCCGACCCACCCCACTCCTGGCCGATGCGCCCCGCCCCCGGTCCCGCCCGGCGGCGCGGGGTGGAGATCGGGTCCGGCCGGTGAATATCCTGACGCCACTGGCGAGCGGGGGAGCGTGATGGAGGAGCGGTCGGGCAGGGCGCGCGCGACGGTGCGTGACGTCGCGGCGGAGACCGGCCTGTCCATCGCCACGGTCTCGCGCGTGCTCAACGGTCAGTCCAACGTCGCCCCGCACACCCGCGAGCTGGTGCTGCGCGCCGTGGGCCGGCTGGGCGACCAGGCGCCGAGACCGCGCGCCCTGCCGGACGCCAGGCCCGACGCTGGGCCTGAGGCAGGGCCCGTTCCCGGGCAGGATGCCGCGACGGGCGCCGTCTACGTGCGCTGCCCGTACGTGCTGACCGACTATTTCGGGCTCATCGTCTCCTCGGTGGGCGAGACCATCGAGCTGCACGGCCGGCAGATGGTCCTCGGCGCGGGGGAGGCGGCGCAGGGGAGCGCGGTGCTGCCCGGCCTGCCCGACCGGCCCGGCGTCGCGGGCGCGATCCTGATCCTGCCGCCCGAGCCGGGGGAGGAGCTCGTACGGTTGCGCGACCGCGGCTTCCCCTTCGTGGTCATCGACCCGCGTACCCCGCCGCCCAAGGACATCGTGGCCGTCTCGGCCGCGCACTTCGCGGGCGGGCGTACGCTCATGGCGCACGTGGTGGAGCTGGGCCACCGCCGGGTCGGCATCATCGGCGGCCCGCTCAAGTGGCTGCCCAGCGAGGCCCGGCTGGCCGGCTACACCGCCTCGCTGGCCGACGCCGGGGTGCTGCCGGCGCCCGAGCTGCTGCGCATCGTGCCGGAGCCGAACATCGAGCACGGCTACCGGGCGGCCGGCGAGCTGCTCGACCTGCCGGAGCGGCCGACGGCGCTGGTGGCGTTCAACGACAAGATGGCGGTGGGCGCGCTGCGGGCGGCGGCCGAGCGCGGGCTGAGCGTGCCGGGCGACCTGTCGGTGGCCGGTTTCGACGACATCGACATCAGCAGGGCGACCTCGCCCGCGCTGACCACCGTGCGGCAGCCGCTGCAGGAGATGGGCCGGATGGCGGTCACCCTGCTGATGCGGCTGATCAGCAGGCACACCCTTGAGGCGCTGCACGTCTCGCTGGGCACCGAGCTGGTCGTCCGGGGCTCGACGGGCCCGGCTCCGCGCTGATTGTTTCATTTGTTACATGGCTTGACTGCCCGCTTGACTCATGCTCTTCTGCTCAATGCAAGCAGTGTTACGCATTTGTTTCATTTGTTTCAAGGGCATCACCCCCCAAGCCCTGAAAGGACTCACGCCGTGTCCAGGATCCTGCTCGCGCTCACCTGCGCGGCCGCCTTATGTGTGGCCGCGCCCGCCCCGGCCCTCGCGGCCAACGAGCCCGTGAACGTCTGGCTCACGACCACCTCCGACTCCGGCGGACGCAACGTCACCCGAGGGCTCCAGCAGCAGACGCAGATCGCGTTCGGCCCCGCGGGCGGCACCGCCAACCACACGATCACCGTCAACGAGGGCACCACGTACCAGCAGTTCGAGGGTGGCGGGGCGTCGATCACCGACACCACCGCCTACCTGCTGCGCGGCGGTCCCGTCAGCGCGGCCACGCGCGACGCGGTGATGCGCGGGCTGTTCTCGCCGACCGACGGCATCGGCCTGTCCTTCGTCCGCAACCCGATCGGCGCCTCCGACCTGTCGCGGCCCGGCATGGTCTCCCTCGACGACACCTGCTGCGACCTCAACGACTTCGGCGCCAACGGCTACGACACCAACGTGCGCCTGCTGACCGCCCAGGCCAAGCAGCTCAACCCGGCGCTGCGGGTCAAGGGCGTGCCGTGGAGCGCTCCCGGCTGGATGAAGGACAACGGCCGGATGGACCAGATGGGCTGGCTGAAGTGGGAGCACTACGGCACCTACGCCCAGTACCTGGTCAAGTACATCCAGAGCTACCAGGCGGCCGGCGTCCGCGTCGACTACGTCTCCGTCCAGAACGAGCCCAACTGCTGCCAGGCGTCCAACCCGACCGCCATGAACTACCCCGGCATGTCCTGGAACGCCTCCGGCCTCATCGAACTGACCAAGAACTTCGTCTACCCGGCCTTCCGCGCGGCGGGCATCACCACGAAGTTGCTCGTCCACGACTGGAACTACGGCGACTACGGCCAGATCGGCAGCGCCATCCTGGCCGACTCGGCGCTGCGCAACGACCCGCTGTTCGGCGGCATCGCCTGGCACGGCTACTGGGGTGACCCGGCGGTGGGCACGCAGGTGCACAACCAGTACCCCTCGGTACGGCAGTTCAGCACCGAGCACTCGGGCGGCACCTGGATCGCCAACCAGCACAACGAGGACATGGCCGACATCGTGAACTACGCCCGCAACTGGAGCGGCAGCCTGGTCAAGTGGAGCCTGGGCCTCAACCAGAACATGGGCCCGCACAACGGCGGCTGCGGCACCTGCACCGGCCTGATCACGGTCCAGGAGGGCGGCCCGCGCGCCGGCCAGGTCGACTACACGATCGAGTACTACACGACCGGCCACCTGACCAAGTTCGTCAAGCCGGGGGCGTACCGGATCGACTCCACCGCCAACTCCACGGTCCAGAACGTGGCCTACCGCAACCCCGACGGCTCCAAGGCGCTCATCGCCCACAACGGCGGCACCTCGGCGCAGTCGGTCAGGGTCAACTGGGGCGGCCAGTCCTTCGTGCACACGCTGCCCGCCCGCACCACGGCCACGTTCACCTGGTCGGGCACGCCGGGCTCCGGCGGGGGCGGCCAGATCACCGGCCTGGGCGGCAAGTGCGTCGACGTGGCAGGCGGCAGCAGCGCCGACGGCGCCGCCGTACAGCTCTACGCCTGCAACGGCACCGCCGCCCAGCAGTGGACCCGGCCGGGCGACGGCACGCTGCGGGCCCTCGGCAAGTGCCTCGACGTCGTCGGCAACGGCACCGCCGACGGCAGCATGCTGCAACTGTGGTCCTGCACCGGCGGCGCGAACCAGCAGTGGACCCACACCGCGGGCCGCGACCTGGTGAACCCCGTCACGAACAAGTGCGCCGACGCCACGGGAAACTCCAGCGCCGACGGCACCCGGCTGCAGATCTGGGCCTGCACGGGCGCCGCCAACCAGAAGTGGACGCTCAACTGATCTGCTGACAGACGTTCGGCCCGGCTCACATCTCCGCGGTGAGCCGGGCGACCGTCCGCATCTTGTTCATCGCGTCCAGCGCCGCCACCTTGTACGACTCCGCCAGCGTCGGATAGTTGAACACGGCGTTGACCAGGTAGTCGACGGTCCCGCCGCACCCCATGACGGTCTGCCCGATGTGCACCAGCTCCGTCGCCCCCGTGCCGAACACGTGCACGCCGAGCAGCCGCCGGTCCTCCGAGGACACCAGCAGCTTGAGCATCCCGTACGAGTCGCCGATGATCTGCCCCCTGGCCAGCTCCCGGTAGCGCGAGACACCCACCTCGAACGGCACCTTGTCGCGGGTCAGCTCGTCCTCGGACCGGCCGACGAAGCTGATCTCCGGAATGGTGTAGATGCCGATGGGCGGCAGTTCGGTCAGGTCGCCCGCGGGCTCGCCGCACGCGTGCTGGGCGGCCAGGCGGCCCTGCTCCATCGACGTGGCCGCGAGCGCGGGGAAGCCGATCACGTCGCCGACGGCGTAGATGTGCGGCACCTCGGTGGCGAAGTTCTCGTCCACCGAGATCCGTCCGCGGTCGTCGGCGGCCAGGCCCGCGGCCTCCAGGCACAGCTCGACGGTCTTGCCCTGGCGGCCGGCCGAGTACATCACGCAGTCGGCGGGGATCTTCTTGCCGCTCTCCAGCAGAGTCAGCGCACCGCGCGGGCGGCGCTCGACGGCCGCCACGCTCTCGCCGAACCTGAAGGTCACCGCCAGGTCGCGCAGGTGGTACTTCAGCGCCTCCACGATCTCCAGGTCGCAGAACTCCAGCATGCGATCGCGCCGCTCCACCACCGTGACCTTGGTGCCGAGGGCGGCGAACATGGAGGCGTACTCGATGCCGATCACCCCCGCGCCCACCACGACCAGCGTCTCGGGGACCCGGTCGAGGTGCAGGATGGCGTCGGAGTCGATCACCGTCCTGTCGTCGAACTCGACGGTGGCCGGACGGGCGGGCGAGGTGCCCGTGGCGATCACGATCTTCTCGGCCGTGATCTTCCTCTCCTCGTCGCCCGTGACGCCGATCGTGTGCGCGTCCAGGAAGCGGCCGGTGCCGTGCAGCACCGTCACGTGGTTGCGGGCGAGCTGGCTGCGGATCACCTGGATCTCCCTGCCGATCACGTGCTGGGTGCGCATCCCCAGGTCGGCGACCGTGATCTCCTCCTTCACGCGGTAGCTGGCGCCGTACAGGTCGCGTTGGTTGAGACCCGTGAGGTAGAGGACGGCCTCGCGCAGCGTCTTCGACGGGATCGTGCCCGTGTTGATGCATACGCCGCCGATCATGTGTTTCTTCTCGACCACCGCCACTCGCTTGCCGAGTTTCGCGGCCGCGATCGCCGCCTTCTGCCCACCTGGTCCGGAACCCAGGACCACAACGTCAAAGTCCGCCACGTGGTCCAGTTTGCGGGCGGCACGTTATCGGGAAAAGACCCGTCTGCGAGACTCCGTCGTATGTCGCGCCGATTCACCCAGGTCGATGTCTTCGCCTCCGCCCCCTACCAGGGCAACGCGCTCGCGGTCGTGCTCGACGGTGACGGGCTCACCGCGGACGAGATGCAGCGCTTCGCCAGGTGGACGAACCTGGCCGAGACCACCTTTCTGCTGCCGCCCACCACGCCGGACGCCGACTACCGCGTCCGCATCTTCACCACCGAGTCCGAGCTGCCCTTCGCCGGGCATCCCACCCTGGGCTCCTGCCACGCCTGGCTGGAGGCCGGAGGCGAGCCGCGCGCGGCCGGCGAGGTCGTGCAGGAGTGCGAGGTCGGGCTCGTCCGCCTGCGCGTCTCGGACGACGGCCTGGCGTTCCAGGCGCCGCCCCTGATCCGCTCGGGGCCCGTGGACGAGGACCTTCTGGTACGCATCGCCGAGTCGCTCGGCATCGGGCGCGCCGACGTCGTCGCCGCCGAATGGGCCGACAACGGCCCAGGCTGGGTCGGGGTGCTGCTGGCGGACGCCGCGGCGGTGCTCGCGCTGCGCCCGGGGGCGGTGCCGGTGGACGTCGGCGTGGTGGGCCCGTACCCGGCGGGGGAGCCGGTCGCGTTCGAGGTACGGGCGTTCACCCCGTACCAGGGCGCCACCGTGGAGGACCCCGTGACCGGCAGCCTCAACGCCTCTCTGGCCCAGTGGCTGCTGCGCACCGGCCGAGCCACGGCCCCTTACCTGGCCTCCCAGGGCACCGCGATCGGCCGCGCGGGCCGGATCCACGTCTCCGCCGGCGCGGAAGGGGACGTCTGGGTCGGCGGCGCCGTCCTCACCTGCGTCACGGGCCGGGTCGCGTTGTGAAGCGCACCTCGTCGCCCGGCCTGAGCTGGGCGGCGATCGGCAGGTCGGCCTCGCGCACCACGGCGATCACCGGATAGCCCCCGGTCGGGGGATGGTCGGCGAGGAACACGATGGGCTGCCCGCTCGGCGGCACCTGCACGGCCCCGGTGACCATGCCCTCGCTGGGCAGCTCGCCGTCCTTGGCGCGGGCCAGCTCGGGGCCGCGCAGCCGTACGCCGACGCGGTTGCTGTCCTGCGTCACCGTGTACGGCCGCGCGCACAGCTCGCCCACCGCCTCCGTGACGAACCAGTCGTCCCGAGGCCCCGGCAGCACCCGCAGCACGGCCGGCCGCGGCCCCGCCTGGGGCGCCAGATCGACGGAGATCACCCCCTCCGGCCGCCCGACCGGCAGCAGCGTGCCCGGCCGCAGCGGCTCGGGCCCCAGCCCCGACAGGGAGTCGGTGGACCGGCTGCCCAGCACCGGCTCCACCGCGATCCCGCCCCGCACGGCCACGTACGTGCGCAGCCCCCACACCGGCGGCCCCAGCCGCAGCTCACCGCCCGAGGGAACCCAGAACGGCGCCCCCATGTCCGCCCCCGACGCCAGGGGCGCGCCCGCCAGCGCCACCCATGCCCCGGCCAGGAAGCGCAGCCGCGCCAGCCCGAACGTCAGCTCGATCCCCGCCAGCCCCTCGGGGTTGCCGACCAGCCGGTTGGCCAGCCGCAGGCTCGGCGCGTCTGCCGCGCCCGACCGGGGCACCCCCAGATGGGCCAGACCGGGCCGGCCCAGATCCTGGACGGTCGCGTACGGCCCCGCCGCCACGACCTCGATCATGCCGCCTCGAACCGTACGCGCATGCCCGGCCTGAACAGCGCGGGCGGGTCGGCCGTCACGTTCCACACCCGCGTCGTCGTCCGCCCGATGAGCCGCCACCCGCCCGGCGACGCGGCCGGGTACACCGCCGAGTAAGGCCCCGCCACCGCCACCGACCCGGCGGGCACCGACGTGCGCGGCGTGTCCAGCCTCGGCGTCTCCAGCACCGGATCGAGGCCGGTGAGATAGGCGAAGCCCGGGGCGAACCCCAGCCACCCCACCACCAGCTCCCGCCCCGTGTGCCGGGCGACCACCTCGTCGGCGGAGATCCCCGCCAGCGCCGCCACGGAGTCGAGGTCGGCCCCGTCGTAGACCACGGGGATCGTCACCACCTGCCGCTCACCGGACGCGCCCGTGGCAGCCCGGCCGCGTTCCTCCCGCACCAGCTCTTTCAGCCGGGCCCGCAACCGGCCCTGATCCGCGCCCGGGGCCACCACCAGCACCGTCTCCGGACCCGGCACGATCTCCACGACCCCGTCGGGCCGCAGCGCCCGCAGCGCCGCGTCCAGCCGGTGCGACAGCTCCAGCGAGCCCGTCTCCACCAGCAGCCCGTGCTCCCCGGCCGTCCGGATCACGTGAACGCCTGGAGGACCACTCCGGCCGCCAGCAGAGTGTCACGCACTCCCTGCGCCAGCCTGACGGCGTCAGGCGTGTCTCCGTGAACGCAGATGGAACGCGCGGAAATCGGGACGGAAGTCCCGTCAGCGGCCGTCACAGAGCCGTTCACGGCCATCTGCAGGGCACGCGCGGACACCGCGGCTTCGTCGTGGATGACCGCGCCCGGCTCGCGGCGCGGCACCAGCATGCCCTGAGCGGTGTACGCGCGGTCGGCGAACGCCTCGCTCACCGTCGGCACGCCCTCGGCCGCCGCCACCTTGTGCACGACCGAGCCGGGCAGCGTCAGCACCGGCAGCGAAGGGTCGTAGTCGGCCACCGCGTCGATCACGGCCGCCGCCTGCACGTCGTCGCGGCAGATCCGGTTGTAGAGCGCGCCGTGCGGCTTGACGTAGGAGACCCGGCCGCCCATCGCCCTGGCGATGCCGTCGACGGCCGCGAGCTGGTAGAGCACCTCGGCGCACAGCTCCTCCGGCTCGACGTCCATCTCTCTGCGCCCGAAGTGGGCCAGGTCGCGATAGGACACCTGCGCCCCGATCGCCACGCCGCGGTCGACGGCCGCCGCGCACGTGCGCCTGATCGTCACCGGGTCGCCGGCGTGGAACCCGCAGGCCACGTTGGCGCTCGTGACGATGTCGAGCAGCGCGAGGTCGTCGCCCAGCCGCCAGATGCCGAAACCCTCGCCCAGGTCCGCGTTGAGGTCGATCACCATGGCACCATCATGGCGGCATCGCCCCTTCGGCGCGACGAACACCGTCCGAGTGACCGGGCCGATCTCGCCGCCGTCGCCGGACAAAGTGGAACGAGCCAGGGCATGTGCTCCAGACGTCCGGTGCGCGGCCGGGGGAGTGGTGCACCGTCGAAGCCGCCGGAGGGGCGGGCCCGTGGCTCAGAACTCGTCGGGTATGTCGGCGATGTCGTCGAGGGCCGCGGCCAGCTCGTCGGGGTCGCCGCCGATGCGCTCCACGATCTCGATGAGCACGTGCAGCACGTCGTGGCGGTCGTGGCCGAGGTCGAGCAGGCGCTGCGCCGCCTCCCAGAGCTGGGGCGGGTCGCCGTCCCACAGCCGGGTGGCGATCTCCTCGTGCCAGGCCAGGTGCTCCTGGTCGATCGTGCCGCCGTGGTCGATCTCGAGTAACGTACGCCGGTCGGCCTGGTCGGCGGGGTCGAGCCGGTCGAGCTCGATCCCGTTGTGCGTGCCCTGCAGATAGGGGAACGCGAAGGCCCGCCTGGCCAGCGCCGACAGGTCGCCGTCGGGCAGCAGCCGCTCCAGCAGCGGCCGGTCGAGCCCGAACGACGTCGGGTCGCGGTACGCCTCGGGGAACTTCCCGATCGCCCCCCACACCGCGTCGAGCGTGGCCTTGAGCCCCTGCTCGGGCAGGCCCGTGCGGTGCGCGGCGAAGCGTACCCAGGCCGACAGGGCGTGCGGCATCGCCTCCTGCTCGGCCACGCTCAGCATCACCTTGCGCGGCAGCCAGTCGAGCAGGAACGTCTCGCACTTGGTCGGGCTCACCCGCAGCGGCCGGTTGAAGTCCTGCTCGCACCCGTAGTCGATGATGTGGTCGGCGCAGCGCGAGGCCGCCGACGGGTCGGACAGGTGCTCGGCCGCGTCGGAGGCCAGGAACTCCGCCGCCAGCATGGCCCGCCGCTCCCTGCTGTACGGGGCCTCGCTGTGCAGCGGCGCCGGCCGCTTGCGCCCCGGAGGCAGCGCCTTGAGCCGGGCGCGGGCGAAGGCGTGGTAGGCGCTGTAGCTGTCGCTGACCGGCGGCGGCGTCTTGGGCTCTCTGGTGGCCTTCATGGCCGACTCCAGCAGCGCCCTGGCCTGCTCGGGCGCGATCTCCTCGAACAGCAGCAGCGGATTGCCCGCCGCCTCGGCCCTGGCCTGCTCGAGCAACTTGTCGACCTGGGAGGACACCCAGGCGTCGCGCGCCATGCCGTTCATGTTGTAGTCGACCACCAGCACCAGCGCGTGGCGGTCGACCGACTGCTCGCTCTCGATCGAGCGGTAGGCGAAGACGCAGATCACGGTGTCCTGGTCGCCGTAGGCGTCGCGGGAGACGTAGCAGCCGGCCGGCTTGACCGCGCCCACCCGGTCGGCCCAGCCCGGTCTGGCCACCCCCGACTCCATCATCGCCAGCGCCGCGCCCTCGGCCTTGGCGCCCTGGCGGGCGGTGCCCAGATAGGCCAGGCAGATCAGCAGCGTCAGCGAGGCCGGCGTGCCTGCCTTGGCGCCGTAGTCGACCAGCCCCTCCCCGAGCACCTGCTCGACGTCGCCTCTCCTGACCCGCCTGCCCCACCAGGCCCCGATCATGTCGGAGACCATCAATTCGGCGTCGAGAGGCGTGCGCACGGCCAGCAGCTCACGAGCCGCCTGCACCATCTCCTTGAACACGTCGTCCGGAGGGGTGCTCTCCCGGGGATCTCGTCGGTGTCGGCGCACGCCCTCACTCTCTCGTATTCCAGGCGCAAACGGTGCGTAGAACTCGGCCTGGTGACCTCGATGTTATCGGGAACGGCGATTTCTGCGGGCACGCCGATCCGGACGATTCTTACCTCGCCTCTTACCTCGCCCGCGTTCGCCCCTTCGACGCGTCAGCGAATGCCGCGGGGCGGGGGCGCGGAGTTCACGATCGCGAGCAGGTGCTCACGAGCGATGCGTTCCACGATTTCGGGCGTCGCCGAGATGCCCAGGTGCTGCGCGCACGCGCACACGTCGGCGACGCAGCGATCGATCGTGTCCACGGGCACGGTCAGGAACTCTTCGGCGAGCCTGAGACTGACCGGCTCCCGCAGGAACCGTATGGCCAGAGCGAGCATAGAAGTGAGATTCCTCTGGAGCCCCGGGGCAAACCCCCAGGAATGTCTGCAGGGCGACTTGCGCTCTCATTTCACCTTTTCTCGGGCGGGTGTCAAGGCCCCGCGACGGCTGTGTTCACTTCACCCGGCGTGCTTTCGTGCGAAGCTGTCTCCATGCGCATCCAGCTCGCCCAGCGGAGCGAGGCAGACGAGCTCCTCGGCCGAAGCCCGCTCGCCCTGCTCGTCGGAATGCTGCTCGACCAGCAGATCCCCATGGAGTGGGCGTTCACGGGGCCGTACACGATCTCGCAGCGGCTCGGTCACGACCTCACCGCGGGCGAGATCGCCGCCTACGACCCGGAGGCGTTCGTCGCGCTGCTGGCGGACAAGCCGGCCGTGCACCGCTACCCGAAGTCGATGGCGGCGCGGGTCCAGCAGCTCGCGCTCTACCTGGTCGAGCACTACGACGGGCGGCCGGAGCGGATATGGGCCGACGCCGCCGACGGCCAAGAGTTGCTGAAACGACTCATGGCCCTGCCGGGATACGGCAAGCAGAAGGCCCAGATCTTTTTGGCATTGCTGGGCAAGCAACTGGGGGTCCAGCCGCCAGGCTGGCGTGAGGCGGCCGGACTCTATGGTGAGGATGGCTCGCATCGGTCGGTGGCCGACGTGATCGACGCCGACAGTCTGGCGCGCGTGCGGACGGCCAAGCAGGAGGCCAAACGCGCGGCCAAGGCCCAGTAGCCGTGGCGGGCATCCGTCCCGGCAATCTGGCGCTGTAACCTGATCTTGCTGCGCAACGTGGAGCGACTTTGACAGGATGCGTAGACCCTAGAGGCGACAGGGCCGCGGCGGGGGCTTCCGTCCGTACCTGCCCATCGTCGATGATGTACTGCAGGATCCGGTCGCCCGGAGCTGCGCTACGCCGATACACAGTTATGGAGATGTGCCGCGTGGGAGACCCTGGCACGCGACGGAGGTGCGGACCATGAGCGCCGAGACCTCCGTTCCCCGTCCCCGGGAGTCGGATGTGGACATCTCAGACTCCGCCCTCTTCCGGGGCATGTTGTCGGAGGCGGAGTTCGCCTTCGCGTTCTTCGACGCCGACAGCCGCATCCAGCGGGTCAACGACGTGTTCAGCGACGTCGTCAACGTGGCCGTCGAGCGCATGACCGGCCGACAGCCCGTCGAGGTGCTCGCCGCCGACCTCAGCCAGATCATCACGCACGCCGTACAGGCCGTGATCGAGACCGACGCGCCGGTCACCGAGGGCCGCGTGCGGGTGCGGTCCGCCGAGGGCGACACCCGGCACTGGTCGCTGTCGTTCTCGCCGGTCCACGACGACGCCGGCGAGCTGCGCGCCATCGCCCTGGTCGGCCTCGACGTGACCGAGAGCCGCCAGACCGAGGAGGCCCTGCGCCGCAGCGAGGAGCGCTACCGCTCGCTGGTCGAGGCGCAGTCGCAGCTCGTCTGGATCACCTCGCCCACCGGCGCGGTCGTCGAGGACGCGCCGCAGTGGCGCGCGATCACCGGCCAGGGCCTCGAGGAATACCTCGCCAGCGGCTGGCTGGAGGTCGTCCATCCGGAAGAGCGCCAGCAGACCGAGGAGGCGTGGCGCGAGGCGCTGCGCGGCCGGACCATGTTCGAGTGGAACTACCGCGTGCGCACCAGGGCCAGCGGCTACCGCCACTTCGAGGTGCGGGCCGTGCCGATCATCCGCCACGGCAGGGTGGTCGAGTGGGTGGGCGCCAACACCGACGTGACGCCGCAGCGCGAGGCCGAGGAGATGCGCGGCAGGCTGACCGACCAGCTCGGCGCCGCCGCCCTGCGCACCGCCCGGCTGCAGGGCGCCACCGCGCAGTTGGCCGAGGCGCTCACGGTCGAGCAGGTGGTGCAGGTCATCATCGACGTGGGCCGCACCGCCCTGGCCGCCGACCGCTCGGCGGTCGCGCTGCTCGACACCGACCGCGCCGCGCTCAAACTGATCAACGGCGAGGGCATCCTCGAGGCGTCCGGGGCCACCGGCGACGAGATCCCGCTGTCCCACTCCAACGTGATGACCATGGCGGTCAACAGCCGCAGGCCGGTCTTCGCCGAGTCGCCCGATTCGCTGAAGGCCCAGCTCCTCGAGGTGGGCGGCGACGAGGAGGTGCTGGCGGGGTTCCTGGCCCACGGCGACGAGAAGGCGTGGGTGGGGCTGCCGCTCCTGGCCGCGGGCCGCGCCCTGGGAGCGCTCCGATTCTCCTTCACCCGCCCGCAGAAGATCTCGCAGGAGGACGGCGTCTTCCTGGAGGCGCTGGCCGGGCAGTGCGCGCTGGCGGTGGAGCGGGCCACGCTGTTCGAGCGTGAGCACCGCACGGCCGAGACGTTGCAGCGCAGCCTGCTGCCCGACCGCCTGCCCGTGGTCAAGGGCCTGGAGCTGGCCCAGCGGTTCCGCTCGGGCAGCCGCCACGTCCAGGTCGGCGGCGACTGGTACGACGCGTTCGTGCTGCAGGACGGGCGTGTCGCGGCGGTGGTCGGCGACGTCATGGGCAAGGGCGTGAAGGCGGCGGCGGGGATGGGCCGCATCCGCAACGCCATGCGGGCCTTGGCGCTGACCAACCCGCCGCCCGCGGCCGTGCTCACCGGCCTCGACCGGGTCTTCGAGGCCACCGAGGAAGAAGAGCAGGTCACGACCCTGGCGTACATGGTCGTCGAGCCCGTCACCGGTGAGGGCACGCTGGCTCTGGCCGGTCACCCGCCGCCTGTTCTGGTCTCTCCGCAGGGCACGGCGATCCTGTGCGACGCAGAGCCCGGCACTCCGCTAGGCTGGCCGACCAGCCGCAGGCAGTTCCGGTTCGTGGTGCCGCCCGGCCATACCGCCGTGCTCTACTCCGACGGCCTCGTCGAGAACAGGAAGCGCGGGCTGGATGCCGGTTTGGCAGAGCTTTGCAGTGTTGTGACCGAAGCCCCGCCTGAGGTGGTGAGAAGTCCGCACATGCTGCTGGACTTCCTGGTTGACCGGATGTTGTTCGGATATGAACAGGATGATGACGTTACCGCGCTCGCAATTCACGTCCCACCAGCTACGAAGAGTGACTGAATGAAACAGTCATAACGGTTGCTTTCGGGTATCAGTGCCCCGCTTACGTACGCACTACTGTGTTGGTCGGCCTAGGGTGGAGGTCAACCGCCGGGAGGTGGCCGTGTGAAGCGCGGGGTCGTGTCACAATGCTGTGCAGGTCCGTCGCGGTCCGCACGGCCTCAACGATCTCCGAGAGAGGCAACAGCCCCCCAGCGGGCATCTGGGTCCATTGTCGCCACGCGTTCGTTCGAGAGGTGTTCGTGTCGCCTGCAAGTTCGACTCGCTCGAAGCCACAAGAGCTGAACGAGCCCGTCATTCAGCGACTGCTCGAGCGTGGGCGCTCGCAGGGTTTCCTCGAGTCTGAGGATGTCCGTCAGGCCTTCGAGGAGGCGGACATCCCCATGTCGCACGCCGCCGCGTTCTTGCGGAACCTCAGCAAAGAGGGCGTGACCGTGGTGGTGACCGCCGCGGATTCGGCTGCGCCGAAGAAGGCTCGTCCAGCAAAGCGCCGCACCGCCGCCCCCGTCAAGACCAAGACGGCGGCGGCCGCCAAAGAGCAGCAGCCCGAGACCGTGACCGCGGTCGTCGGCACCGCTGAAGCCGAGCCGGCCGCCAAGAAGGCGGCCCCTGCCAAGAAGGCCGCTCCGGCGGCGAAGAAGGCCGCGGCCACCGCCGCCGCCAAGAAGGCCGAGCCGAAGAGCGCTGGGCCTGCCGAGACCAAGCCGAAGGCGCCCGAGTCCTCGCGGGCCGACGCCGACGACGATGACATCGAGCTCGACGGCGACGTGGAGCTGGAGGACCTCGAAGACATCGACGTCGAAGACGACGACATCGTCGCCGAGGGCGAGTCCGACAGCGAGGGCGAGTCCGAGTCCGAGGAAGAGACCGAGGAGGAGCCCAAGGCGGCCGAGGTCACGGCGGAGAAGAGCGAGGACGAGGTCCTCATCCTCTCCGACGACGACGATGACGCCCCGGTCGCGCAGGTCGCCGCCGCCGGCGCCACCGCCGACCCGGTCAAGGACTACCTCAAGCAGATCGGCAAGGTCCCCCTGCTCAACGCCGAGCAGGAGGTCGAGCTGGCCAAGCGCATCGAGGCCGGTCTGTTCGCCGAGGAGCAGCTCGGCGGCGGCGAGACCGACGGGCTGCCGGTCGACGTCAAGGCCGAGCTGGAGTGGATCGCCGAAGACGGCCGCCGCGCCAAGAACCACCTGCTGGAGGCCAACCTCCGGCTCGTGGTCTCGCTGGCCAAGCGCTACACCGGGCGCGGCATGCTGTTCCTCGACCTGATCCAGGAAGGCAACCTGGGCCTGATCAGGGCCGTCGAGAAGTTCGACTACACCAAGGGTTACAAGTTCTCCACCTACGCCACGTGGTGGATCCGGCAGGCGATCACGCGTGCCATGGCCGACCAGGCGCGGACCATCCGCATCCCGGTCCACATGGTCGAAGTGATCAACAAGCTGGCCCGCGTCCAGCGGCAGATGCTGCAGGACCTGGGCCGCGAGCCCACGCCGGAAGAGCTGGCCCGCGAGCTGGACATGACGCCCGAGAAGGTCGTCGAGGTCCAGAAGTACGGCCGCGAGCCCATCTCGCTGCACACCCCGCTGGGCGAGGAGGGTGACAGCGAGTTCGGTGACCTGATCGAAGACTCCGAGGCCATCGTCCCGGCCGACGCCGTCAGCTTCACGCTGCTGCAGGAGCAGTTGCACTCCGTTCTCGACACGTTGTCGGAGCGCGAGGCGGGCGTCGTGTCGATGCGCTTCGGCCTGACCGACGGGCAGCCCAAGACGCTCGACGAGATCGGCAAGGTTTACGGGGTCACCCGTGAGCGCATCCGCCAGATCGAGTCGAAGACCATGTCCAAGCTGCGCCACCCGTCTCGGTCCCAGGTGCTGCGCGACTACCTCGACTGACGGCCGGTCGGCCTGCGGGTCGACCACACGCGCGTCCGCGCACGCCCCGCCGGGAGCTCCCGGACGGGGCGTGCGGCTTTTCCGAGAGAACGCGCGGCTCTTCGTGAGCAGCCACCCACAGGCTTCCGGCGCTGCCACAGGAGGACGCTCAGGAGATCCTTGCTCCTCTGCGCAAGTGGACGCTTGCAGGGGAGCGTTGCACCTTCCCGAGAAGGCGCGTGCGGGAGCCGTGCGGCTTCTCGGGAAGGCGTCTGCGGGAGTCCTGCGGCTTCTGCCTGCGAGAAGGCGTCTGCGGTGGTCCTGTGGCTTCTGTCTGCGGGAAGGTGCCTGCGGGAGTCCTGTGGCTTCTGTCTGCGGGAAGGTGCCTGCGGGAGTGGCGTGCTTCCCGCCAGAAGACGTCCGCGAAGGTGGCCGCTCTCCCGTTTCCGTGAGAGGGCGGCCTCGCGGGAGGTCTCAGTTGACGTGAACGTCCAGGGTCCAGGGGCGTCTGGCGCGGGGCGGTGGGGTGAGGGTGACGGTGTAGCCCAGGTCGTCGAGGGTCTTGACCAGCTCGTCGGGTGTGGCGGGCGCGGTGTCGCGGAGCAGCAGCGCGCGGGCGATCTCGCCCCTGGTCGCCTTGGCCATGTGGCTGACGACCTTGCCGTCCCTGAACACGCGTACGGTCACCGATCGCTCACCCGGTTGCCAGGCGCCCGCGTAGGTGGCCGAGCGCAGATCCACCACCAGGCCCGGCAGCCCGTCGAGCTGCTTGGTGATCTGCGGCCGCCAGAACGCCGCCAGCCCGCCGAGCGGCGGCAGGCTGACCCCCATGGAGAGCCGGTACGGCGGAATGTGGTCTGTGATCCTCACCACACCCCACAGGCCGGAGAAGACCACCAGCGACTCCTCTGCCCGCCTCCTGGACTCCTCGTCCATCGAGCGCAGGCCGAGGTTGTCGTAGAGGACCCCGGTGTAGAGGGCCGCGGCGGGGAGCGTGGGGGCAGTCCTGAGCGCCGCGTTCTTCTCGAGCTCACCGGCCAGGCCCGGGGTCAGGCCGAGCACGTCGAGGGCGTCGCGGCGTTTGGACGCCCGGATGAGGGCGGTCAGCACTCGTTTGCGGTGCTTGTCGAGGGCCGGGAAGGACAGCTCGCTGACGGGCGGGCCGCTGCCTTCTGACGCCTTGCCTTCTGACGGCGGCAACAGGATCAACACAACGCCCTACCCTATTGGCCCAGGCATCGGCCCAGGCCAACGCGCTGTCCGGCAACCCTGCGACCCGCTTCGGAGATCCCGGAGCCCCGCGGACATTCCGCAGCCCTGCCCAGAACATCCCTGGGCCCCGCCCAGAACATCCCTGAGCCCTGCCCCGGACATCGCGGAGCTTCACTTCGGACAGTCCGGAGTCCCGCCTCGACATCCCGGAGTCCCGCGTCGGACATCCAGGAGCCGGCGCCCGGCCTCGCCGCTTGTCCGAACACTCCGAACGGTCCGGACACTCCGGAGCTGTTCGGTTTCAGTCTCTTCGGGTGTCTTGAGGGCTTGAGCGTGGTCAATGCGCAGAGCGGCGGCCCCGGCCGGGGAGGCCGAGGTCGCCGCTCTGCGTTTCGTGCGTTATGTGGTTATGTCATCACGACGAGCGCGGGTCAGCGCTCGCCGTTGGGGGCAATCGTAGGGGTTTCGCTGAGCCGAGCCGACTCGTCCAGGATGTCGGCACCCTTTTCGCGCAACGCTGCGACGTGCTGACGCCCATGGTGAGCGCAGAACAGCAGCTCCCCACCCACAGGCAGGGTCGCGCGAATGTAGGCCTGGGCGCCGCAGCGGTCGCAGCGGTCGAGGGCCGTCAGCGGCTTAACGGGGGCGAGAGCTCCAGTCACGTATCGCCTTTCGGGTCACCCCCGCCGAAGCGAGGATCTGGCGTCAGTCACTTGGACAACATCTAACCGGACGTGGACGTTCCCAACCGCCCCCTCGCTACGCCGAGAGCGGAATGTGTCCGAACGTAATGACGGCCGGCTGGTTGGTAACAGCAAACGTGCCGCCATGGCAAGCTTGTACGCGCACGTACGGTAAGAACGGTAGGCTACGCACACGTGTTCGATGCTTAGACCAGGGGAGCTGGAGTGACGCTAGTGGAGGCGGGTTACACGGCTCGTCACCTCTCGGTGCTTGAGGGTCTCGAGGCCGTCCGCAAGCGCCCGGGCATGTACATCGGGTCCACCGACAGCCGTGGGCTGATGCACTGCCTGTGGGAGATCGTGGACAACGGCGTCGACGAGGCGCTGGCCGGTCACTGCGACCGGATCGAGGTCGAGCTCTACGCCGACGGCTCCATCGAGGTCCGTGACAACGGCCGTGGCATCCCCGTCGACGTCGAGCCCAAGAGCGGCCTGGCCGGAGTCGAGCTCGTCTACACGAAGCTGCACGCCGGAGGCAAGTTCGGCGGCGGCGCCTACGGCGCCTCCGGCGGCCTGCACGGTGTTGGCGCGTCCGTGGTCAACGCCCTGTCGGCGCGCGTCGATATCGAGGTCGACCTCAACGGTCTCGTCCACGAGATCAGTTTCCGCCGCGGCGTCACCGGCGTGTTCGACGGCGACGGGCCCACGGCCAAGTTCAAGAAGAAGTCCGGCCTGCGCCTCGGCGCCAAGCTCCCCAAAAACGTCACCGGCACCCGCGTGCGCTTCTGGGCCGACACGCAGATCTTCCTGCCCGACGCCGAGGTCTCGCTCGACGAGATCCACGTACGCCTGCGGCAGACCGCGTTCCTGGTGCCCGGCCTGACCCTGGCCGTCTACGACAGCAGGCACGAGGAGCGCATCGAGGAGGAGTTCCGCTTCGAGGGCGGCATTTCCGAGTTCGTCGAGTTCCTGGCCCGCGACGAGGCCGTCTGCGACGTGCTGCGCCTGCAGGGGCTGGGCCACTTCCACGAGACCGTGCCGGTCCTCGACGACCAGGGCCACATGACGCCCACCGAGGTGCAGCGCGAGCTGACCGTCGACGTGGCGCTGCGCTGGGGCAAGGGCTACGAGTCCACGGTGCGCTCGTTCGTCAACGTGATCGCCACCGCCAAGGGCGGCACGCACTTGACGGGGTTGGAGCGCGGCCTTGTCCGCACGGTCAACGAGCTGCTGCGGGAGACGCGCCTGTTGAAGAACGGCGATGACCCCGTCACCAAGGACGACATCTCCGAGGGCCTGACCGGCGTGGTCACCGTCCGGGTGCCCGAGCCGCAGTTCGAGGGGCAGACCAAGGAGGTGCTCGGCACCTCGGCGGCCACCCGCATCGTCTCCCACGTGGTCTCGCGCGAGCTGAAAGAGCTGTTCACCAACCCGCCGCGCGGCTACAAGCAGCCGCTGCGGGCGGTGCTGGAGAAGATCGTGGCCGCGGCCAAGGCCCGCATCGCGGCCCGCGAGCACCGCGACAACCAGCGCCGCAAGAGCGCGCTGGAGAGTTCCGCGCTGCCCGCCAAGCTGGTCGACTGCCGCAGCGACGGCGTCGACCGCAGCGAGCTGTTCATCGTCGAGGGTGACTCGGCGCTGGGCACGGCCAAGCTGGCCCGAGACTCCGAGTTCCAGGCGCTGCTGCCGATCCGGGGCAAGATCCTCAACGTCCAGAAGGCGTCCGTGAGCGACATGCTCAAAAACGCCGAGTGCGCCGCCATCATCCAGGTGGTCGGGGCCGGGTCCGGGCGGTCGTTCGACATCGACTCCGCGCGTTACGGCAAGGTCATCCTCATGGCCGACGCCGACGTCGACGGCGCTCACATCCGGTGCCTGCTCCTGACGCTCTTCCACCGCTACATGCGGCCGATGGTGGAGGCCGGGCGGGTGTTCGCGGCCGTTCCGCCGCTGCACCGCATCGAGCTGTCCAACCCCGGGCGCGGCAAGGACAAGTACATCTACTGCTACTCCGACGCCGAGCTGCAGAAGGTGCTGCGCGACCTGGAGCGGCGCGGCAAGCGGTGGAAAGACCCGGTGCAGCGTTACAAGGGTCTGGGCGAGATGGACGCCGACCAGCTCGCCGAGACGACGATGGATCCGCGCCACCGCATCCTGCGCCGGGTGAGGATCGAGGACGCCGAAGGGGCCGAGGGCATCTTCAACCTGCTCATGGGCAGTGAGGTCGCGCCGCGGCGGGAGTTCATCGTCAACAGCGCGGCCGAGGTCGATCGCGACCACATCGACGCCTGAGACCCGGTCGCCTGAGATCCGGTCGCCGGGGGCCCGGTGGCCCGGGGCCCTGGCAGGGGTGATCTTCTCGCGGTTCTGCCCGTGAAGTTGCGGAGCTGCGTGCGCTCCACGTCACCGGAGGGGCGGCGCGCCACTGGAGGGGCCGCGTGCTCTGCCGCTTCACGTTGTCGGAGGGGTAGCGTGCTGCCCCGCTTCACGGCACCGGAGGGTAGGCGTGCTCCGCCTCTTCACGATGCCGGAGGGGCGGTGTGTTGTCCGGGCTGCTTCGCGGGCCTGACCGGAGGCGCTGACGGGTGCCTTGCGTGGCTTGTGTCTTGTGTGCGGCTGTGACCTATGTGTCGCTTGTGTTCTGGTCGAGGCGCTGGAGGGCCCTTGCAGGGCGCTGAGGCTCTCCTGGTCCCGTTGGTGCTCCCTGGGTCTTCTGGGGCGGCTGTGGTGGCGTGTGGGGCGTTGTGGGCCTCCCCTGAGGGCGGGGAGGGCCCGTGGGTCCTTGGCTCGCGGGGTCGAGGCGTGCCGGGGACGGTGGCCCGCCTCTTCGGGTACGCGCTAGTGCGGGGAGGGCGTCAGGCGGCCCGTACGGACGTCGTAGATGGCACCGGCCACCGGCGTGCCCTCCGGCAGGAACGGCGTGGTACGGATGCGGGTGAGGTCGTGCCGGAGCGCCTCGTTCTGGTCGGGCACCGTGTGGAACTCCAGGCTGCGGGTGTCCACCCCGCGCTCCTGGGTGAGGGCGTGCACGTCTGAGTCGGTCACCTTGGTCATGCCGCAGTCCGTGTGCGGCATGACGAGCACCCGCTCCACTCCGAGCAGGTAAACGGCCAGCACCAAAGTACGCAGCACGTCGTCCGTAACCCGCGCACCGGCGTTGCGCAGGATCTTGGCGTCGCCGGGCTTCAGTCCCAGCAGTCCGAGCGGGTCGATGCGGGAGTCCATGCAGGTCACCACGGCCAGTCCGCGGGCCGCGCGGCCGGTGAGCGTGGAAGTCCCGAACGTCTCGGCGAACTTCGCGTTGGCGGCAAACACGTCGTCGAACTCACTCATGCCACAAATAATCCCGCACGTCTTAGATGCGGAGCTTCCGGGGTGGCGACTGGCTGGACTTGGCAAACGTCCCACGAAAGTCGCTCACTTTGAGTGATGATGTCGTAGCCGTATGCACATGATCGAAGAAGGTCTGTCGTGAGTAGGTCAGAATCGCTCGCCGCGTATCTCCGCGCCCAAGCCCGGCGCCGCCTCGACCGCGTGGAGTCCAAGGACGGTGGCCGCAACGCCAAGTGCGCGCTGGCCCTCCTCGACACCGCCGCCTATGCGGCCGGCCTTCCCGAGGACGATCCGCTCATCCTCATGCTCGACCAGGCGGGATGCTTCGGGCCGCTGGGGTGTGAGCAGTTCGACCCTGGGGAGGCGGGCACCAAGCTGATCCGGCACTGGGAGGGTGGCGAGCCGCACGAACTGCTGCTCGCCCTCCCGGCTGCGATCTCCGCCGCGACCTGAGGGCTGCGCGTCCCCGGCGGCCTGAGGTCTGCGCCATGTGGACCTGAGGCTGCCGCCGGGCCGAGGTGGCTCCCGGGCTGGTGGCTCTGCGGTCTGAGGGCTGCGCCATGTGGACCTGAGGCTGCCGCCGGGCCGAGGTGGCTCCCGGGCTGATGGCTCCCGGGCTGGTGGCTTGTGGTCTCCGACGAGGGGCAGGCCCCCGGGGGCGAGCCTGGGTGGGGTCGGGTGAGGGGCAAGTTCCCATGGCGGTGGCCTTGAGGTGCCGGACGAGGGGGCAGGCTCCCGTGATCGCGCGCGAAGTGCCGATGGGCTGGGGCGGCGGCGGTGCGGGTGATGGCCGGGCCGTGGTGGTCACTGGGCTGAGGCGATGGTGCCGGAGGTGGCTGGTTTGGCGCTTCTGGGCTGAGGCGATGGTGCCGGAGGTGGCTGGTTTGGTGCTTCTGGGGTGAGACGGTGGTGCCGGTTTGGGGTCTTTGGGCCGGGGCGGTGGTGCTGTCGAGGTGCCGGGTTGTGGGGTGGGGTCAGGTGCCGGGTTGTGGGGCGGGTCAGGAGGGTTTGTGGGCGACGCCCACGTACCACCATTCGCCGCCCGCGAGCCCCTTCTCCCACTCCTCCTCTGGCCGCCAGTCCGCCACGTGCGTCACCCCCGGCTCCACCAGGTCGAAGCCGTCGAACATCTGCTTCACCCGATCCCGGCTGCGGTGGACGAGGGGCGCGTCCGCGTTCCTGTACACCTCGCGGGCCGCGACCCCGACCTCCGGGTGGGCGTCGTCGGTGAGGTGGGAGACGATCAGCGCGCTGCCGGGCGCCATGCGTTCGCGGAAGGCCGCCACGATGCCCCAGGGGTCTTCCTGGTCGGTCACGCAGTGCAGGACCCCGACGAAGACCACGCCCACCGGCCGGCTGAAGTCGATGAGCCGCTTGGTCTCGGGGTCGTCGAGGATCGAGGCGGGCTCGCGGACGTCGGCGTGCACGATGGTGATGTCCGTGTCGGTGCTGGCCAGCAGGGCGCGGGCGTGGACGACCACCACCGGGTCGTAGTCGACGTAGACGACGCGCGCGTCCGGCTGGATCGTACGGGCGACCTCGTGGACGTTGTTCTGGTTGGGCAGGCCGGTGCCCAGGTCGATGAACTGGTCGATGCCCCGCTCTGCGACATACCGTACGGCGCGCCCCAGAAAACGCCGGTTGGCCAGGCAGATCTCCCTGCTGGGCCCCAGCGCCATGATCTTCTCGGCGGCTTCCCGATCAGCGGCGAAGTTGTCCTTGCCGCCGAGGTAGTAGTCGTACATCCGCGCCGCGTTCGGGACGTTGGGGTTGATCCCCCTCGGGACGCGCGGGGCGTTGGTCATCTCGGTCCTTCACAGGATTTGTCACGTTATCTGCTGAAAGCAGATCGTAACTTGATTGTCACACAAGATGTCGATCTTTTGGTTAACTCGGGCGATGCCTGAGGGCGTAGTCGATGCTCACGGCGGCCAGGATGAGCAGACCTTCGACGATCGGGCGATAGGTGGAATCCCAGCCGAGCAGGTTGAAGCCGTTGCCGATGAGCGTCAGGATCAGCACACCCACCATGCCGCGCCAGACGGCGCCCTGGCCGCCCAGGATACTCGTTCCGCCGATCACGGCCGCCGCGATGGCCGTCAGCTCCAGCAGCGTCCCCATGTCGGCCTGGGCCGAGCCGCCCCGCGCGGCCAGCACCAGCCCGGCCAGGGCGGCGCAGACGCCGCTGAGCGCGAAGACCCCCACGCGGACCGAGCGCACGCCGATGCCGGAAAGCCGGGCCGCTTCGGGGTTGCCGCCGACGGCGTACACCCGGCGGCCGAACGTGGTACGCGCCAGCAGCACCGTCGTGACCACGGCCACCGCGACCAGCAGGAAGGAGGCGGCCGTGACGCCGCCCGCGACGGTGGGCCAGCTCAGCGACTGGAAGCCCGCCAGCCGGTCGGGCCCAGGGTAGACGATCGCGCCACCGGTGATCACCAGCGCCAGGCCGCGGTGCACGATGCTCAGCGCGAGCGTGGCGATGAACGAGTGCACCCGCGTCAGCACCACGACCACGCCGTTCACCGTGCCGAGCAGGGCACCGGTCGCGATTCCCGCGGCGTACCCGGCGGGGACCCCGGCGCTCTCGGTGACGAGCACCGCGACGATCGCGCTCACGGCGAGCACCGCGCCGGCCGACAGGTCGAACACGCCGCCGATCACGCACAGCGTCATGCCGCACGCCAGCAGCCCGACGACGACGGCCTGGTCCAGCAGGTTGACCAGGTTCGCCGAGGTCAGGAACGTGTCGGTGGACAGCGCGAGCACCGCCACGAGGGCGGCGACCGCCAGCAGGATGCCGTGGTCCCGCAGGGTGCGCGCGGTCATTCGTCGTATTCGCCGCTCACCTGGGCCAGCGCGTCCTTGGTCCCCATGCTCGTGCCGGGCTGGACGTCGGTCATGATGTTGGTGTCGGGCACCTGCTTGCCGAGCGCCCTGCCCAGGCCCAGCTCGGCAGCCTTGGCGCCGAGGGTCTTGACCGGCAGATAGTACGCGGCGAACCAGCGTCCCTCCTGTACCGCCTTGACGGTCTGCCGGGAGGCGCCGTTGGCGATGAACATGACCTCCTTGCCCCCGGCCACCGCCTCGGCCCCGAGGATGGCCTGCGACGCGCCGATGACCACGTCGATGCCGGGCTCCCGCTGCAGCACGTCCTGCATGGCCTTGCGCCCGCTCTCCTGCGTGTAGCCGCCCTCCAGCCGCGCCTTGACGCGGACGTTCGGGGCGGCCTCCAGCGCGCCGACGGCGGCCTGCGTGCGTGCGTTGTCCAGCGGCAGCGCCTTGAGCCCTTCCAGGTAGCCGACCTCGCAGGGGTTCAGCTTCTTGCTCTCACACGCCTGGACCGCCAGCCTGCCCAGGCCCTCGCCGTTCAGCGTGGGCACGTCGACCAGCGTGATCGTGCCGTCGACCTGCGGCTGGGCGGTGTCGTAGCGGGTGCCGACGGGAGTGAAGTGCACGACGACGGTGACGCCCGCCTGTACGGCCGAGCGGATCGCCGGCACCACGGCCGCCCCGTCGTTGGCCTGCACCACGAACACGTCGAAGCGCTTGGCCGTCACCGCGTCCTGGAGTTGGCGCACCTGGGCCTGGGCGTCGAAGTTCGGGTCGAGGAACTCGGCCGTGGCGCCGTTGGCCCTGGCGTGCTCCTCGATGCCGGCGAACGTGGCCGCCGAGAACGAGTTGGCCTTGGCGAATCCGAAGAACCCGATCCGCTTGGCGCCGGCGGAGGCGGCGGCCGAGGTGGCGGGGCTCGGCCGGCCGCCGCCCGAGTTCGGGTTGACGCAGGCGGTGGCCAGCAGCGAGATCAGTGCCAGGGTGGGTAACGCAGTCCAACGTGCGACCATCATGGTCTCCATTCGGGTCGTCGGCGACTCGCCCGGACTTCGTGGTGATGATCATAGGGAAGCCAGGGCGGGTCGACGAGGTGAATGGGGATCGTCGCCCGAAATCGGAGAAGTCCGTATCAAGCGGGCGCGTTGCCCGGCTTCCACTTGATGCTGCAGCCGAGCGAGGGGTTCTGCCGCTCCGGTACGGACTCCCCGTCGAGCACGGCGTCGACGGCGGACCGCAGGGATGAACCGGTCACCGGCTCGTCGTTGCCCGGCCGGGCACCGTCGAACTCGCCGCGGTAGACGAGCCGGAACTGGCCGTCGTACAGGAAGAAGTCGGGCGTGCAGGCCGCCCGGTACGCCTTGGCCACCTCCTGGGTGTCGTCCAGCAGGTACGGAAACGTGAACCCGGCCCGCGCCGCCTGCTCCGCGAGGTGCGTCGGATCGTCGTCGGGGTAGTTCACGGCGTCGTTGCTGCAGATGGCGACAACGGACAACCTGGCACCGTAGTCTCTGGCCAGGATGCCGAGGCCGGCTTCGATGTGGCGTACGTACGGGCAGTGGTTGGAGAGGAAGACCACCACAGTGGCGGGTGAGCCCTTGAGGTCTTCGAGTGACACGCTGCCGCCGTCGATGGCGGTCAGATCGAAGGCGGGCGCGGGAGTGCCGAGCGGGACCATGAACGAATTGGCAGCCATGGCATCCATTGTCGTCGGAGAAAGGTGGAGAGTGATGGGCGGCATCGCCGAGTTCAGATCAGTCGTGTTGGACTGCCGCGATCCACAAGGGCTGGCCGAGTTCTACTCCAGGCTGCTGGGCCGGCCGGTGACCTCGGTCGAGGACGACTGGGTGGTGGTCAGCGACGGCTCGTTCCCCCGGCTGGCCTTCCAGCTCGCGCCCGACCACCAGCCGCCGGTCTGGCCCGACCCCGACCGGCCGCAGCAGTTCCACCTCGATTTCACGGTGCACGACATGGACGCGGCGGAGGCCGAGGCGATCAAGATCGGGGCGGTCAAGCACGAGCACCAGCCCAGCGAGGACGACAGCTTCCGGGTGTTCCTCGACCCGGCGGGCCACCCCTTCTGCCTCTGCCTCCCCTGACGAAGCCGGGACCGGCCCGCGCGGGGCCGGTCCCGTGACGGGTCAGCGACCGGCCTGGGCCAGCAGGTCCACCGCCTTCCTCAGCTCGCCCTCGGCCAGCTCGTGATCGGCCGACGCCTGGAGGTCGGGCCGCTTGCCCGCGCTCTGCGCGAGGTCCCTGGCCACCGAGACGACGGCGTCGTCCACCGCGTACGAGTCGCTCTTCGAACGTTCGAGCAGCGACGCCGCCGCGCCGAGCGCGTCCAGCACCGCCCGCGGGTCGCGGACCGAGCCGTCGGCGTTCCAGTGGCGGCCTGACAGGGCAAGGGTCAGCGCCGCCGCGGCGCCCCTGGCCGAGCCGTCGCCGCGGGCCAGCTCGTCCCTGGCGGCCTTGAGCCGGTCGCGGGCCCGGTCGGTACGCAGCCCCCACCCGTACGGGAAGAGCGGGTCGTACGAGGCGTCACCCACGTTGATCGGCACCTGCTCCGCCGACCTGAACCAGGTGAACGGCAGCCGCCCGGTGTAGGGCACGGCGCCGAACAGCGGATCGGCCACCCCGTCGCCCTCGGTGCCGGGCAGCCAGGCCGCCACCACGGCCTCGACGCCGGAGAGGTCGCCCAGCGACATCGGCCGCCCGGAGACCACCAGGACGACGCACTTCACGGCCCCGCACACCTTGTCGACCGCCGCCCGGTCGGCCGCCGACAGCTCCAGCGTGCGACCGGCGCGGCCCACGTCGCCCTGCCCTTCGGCGTACGGGGTCTCGCCCACCACCACGACGCCGACGTCGTGCCCGGTCGGGTCGGCCGAGGCGTCGCGCGACCAGGTCACGGAGGCGGCGCGGGAGCGGACGGCCTGCAGGATCGTGGTGCCGGGCGTGATCGGCCCCGACGAACCCTGCCAGGTGATCGTCCAGCCGCCCGACTGGTTGCCGATGTCGTCGGCGTTCGAGCCGGCCACGTACACCTTGGCGTCGCGGCGCAGCGGCAGCAGCCCGCCGTCGTTCTTCAGCAGCACCTGAGACTTGGCCGCGGCCGTGCGGGCGACCGCGCGGTGCGCCGCCGAGCCGACGTCGCCGAGGCGGGAGCGGTCGGCGTACGGGCGCTCGAACAGCCCGAGCCGGAACTTCTGGGTCAGGATCCTGGCCACCGCGTCGTCCACCCGGGCCATCGGCACGCGCCCGGCCTCGACCTCGGCCGTGAGCGCACCGGTGAACTGCGGGTACGCGTACGGCACCATGATCATGTCCAGCCCCGCGTTGACCGACGTGCGCACGTCGGTGGCGTAGTCGCCGGGGAGCTGGTCGATGGCCGCCCAGTCGCTGATCACGAACCCCTCGAACCCGAGCCGGCCCTTGAGCGTCCCGTTGATCAGCTCGTCGTGGGCGTGCATCTTCAGCGGCCCGTCGCCGAAGTCCACGCTGGAGAACGAGGGCATCACGGTGGCCACGCCCCGCTCGACCGCCTCCTCGAACGGCCGCAGGTGGATCGCCTCCAGCTCCTCCCGGCTCACCTTCGTGACGCCCTGGTCGATCGTGTAGTCGCCGGTGGTCGAGGAGCCGTACGCGGTGCCGCCGTCGCCGGCGTAGTGCTTGGCGGTGGCCAGCACCCCGTTGTCCTGCAGCCCGTCGACGATCGTGGCCATCCGGGTCACCAGCGCGGGGTCCTCGCCGAACGACTCGTACGCGCGGCCCCAGCGGTCGTCGCGCGAGACGCACAGGCACGGCGCGAAGTTCCACGGGATGCCCGTGGCCTTGACCTCCCTGGCCGTGATCTTGCCCGTCTGCTCGACCAGCGCCGGGTCACGGGTGGCGCCCAGGCCGACGTTGTGCGGGAAGATCGTGGCGCCGACCACGTTGTTGTGGCCGTGCACCGCGTCCACGCCGTAGATCAGCGGCACCTGCAGGCGGGTCTGCCGGGTCTGGAGCTGGAAGGCGTCGATCATGTCGGCCCACGCCTTCGGGGTGTTCTGCGCCGGGGTCGAGCCGCCGCCCGACAGCAGGGAGCCCAGCCGGTAGGCGGCGATGTCGCTCTGCTTGGCCAGCGCCCCGCGCTCGGCCTGCGTCATCTGGCCGACCTTCTCCTCCAGCGTCATCCTGGACAGCAGGTCGGCCACGCGCTCTTTGACGGGCTTGCGGGCGTTCAGGTACGGGAGGCCGTGGGCGTTGATCACGACCACCGGCGCCTCGGCAGGCGGTCTGGTGCCCGTGCCGGACAGCTCGATCGGGAGGGTCTCGGCCACCTCGTCCTGCCCGTCACGCAGGGTCTTGACGGTGAACGTCCTGGACGACCCGGACGCCGTGCCAGCCGGGAACGTCAGCGTGCCCTCGACTGCGGTGTAGTCCGCGCCGGGGGTCGCGGTGCCCGTGCCGGTGCGGTAGCCGACGGCCAGGTCGGTGGTGAGGGGCGTGCCGGTGGCCGTGGCGATCGTGACGGTCACCTCGGCCGCGCCCCTCTCGTTCACCGGGTGGACGGGGTCGGCGGTGGACAGGCGTACCGGGCGTGGGGGAGCCGTGCCGTACACCTGGACCTCGTCCCAGAGCAGCGTGCCGGACGCGGTGGGCAGGCGCACCGCGTAGCCCCAGATGGCGACCAGGTCCAGCTCGCCGTCCGTCGGCGCGCCGCCCGGCTGGTAGTCGGCGCGGCGGGTGAAGCTCGCGAACGGCACCTCCACCTTGCGCCAGCCGGCCGTGTCGTCGGTGAACGACGACTCGAACAGCTCCGCGTTGCCGGGGCCGCCGCCGCCGTCCTTGAGCTCGAAGAAGGTCCGCCGGCCTGAGCCGGTGCCGTTCACCCAGAACGAGAAGCCCTCGTACGGGGACCAGTCCTGCGTCACGGGCAGGTCGTGGGACCAGCCGCCCCATTGGCTGACCTGGTAGACGGACTTGAGCGCCCGGTTGGCCGCGGGGGCGCCGGGGCGGTCGGGGGCCTGTTCGACGGTGAGCGTGGGGGTCGAGGCGGCGTCGTTGCCCCAGGCGTACACGCCGGTGGGGACGCCGTCGGACTCGAAGTCGGTGACGGTCTGCGGATCGGCGGCGGTCGCGGCCTGAGCGGGCGGGGCAGGCGGCAGGGCGGCCAGCAGGCCGGCCAGCAGTGCCGTGACCAGGGGGACGATCAGGGCTGGCGCCCCCCATAAGGGGCGTCTGGGTCGGGACACGTTACCTCCAGTGCTGAGAGAGCGCTCTCTCAGAGGAGATCGTCGTCCGGACCGGTTTCATAACAACGCCGTGCCCGCCCAGGTGAGCGGGAGCGCCACGCACGGCGCTCCCGCTCGGGGCCGGGCGTCACTCGTCGGCGGAGCCGTCGTCCTCCAGCGCCGCGGACGGTGCCGCGCCGCCGGGCAGGGCCTCGAGAGTGGCGGCCAGGGCGCCGCCGACCGCGCCGATGGTGTGGGTCAGTCGCACCCCGGAGCCGTCGCGCCGCCCCACCTCGTCGGGCAGCGGCACCGGCTTGCCCACCGCCGAGACAGCCTTGGCCGGGGCCGGGCCCGCCCAGGCCAGCAGCAGCTCGTCCTCGCCCTTGAGGAAGCGCTGGGCCCGCACGCCGCCGGTGGCCCGGCCCTTGGCGGGGAACTCGGCGTAGTCGGACACCTTGCCGCCGCCCACCTGCGTGCCGGGCAGCGCCGTGGAGGAGCCGGCGACGGTGACGACCGTGGCCGGGGCGCCGGGGTCGACCACGCCGAACCAGACCACCCGGGCGCCGTCGTCGAGCCGGATGCCGGCCATGCCGCCCGCCGGCCGCCCCTGGGGCCGGACGAGCGCGGCGGTGAAGCGCAGGAGCTGCGCGTCGGAGGAGATGAACACCAGGTCATGCGACTCGGACACCAGCTCGACCGCGCCCACCACGCTGTCGCCGTCTTTCAGGGTGATCACTTCGAAGTCGTCGCGGTTGGCCGGGTAGTCGGGCACCACCCGCTTGACCACGCCCTGCGCCGTGCCCAGGGCCAGCCCCGGGCTCTCGGGGTCGAGCGAGCCGAGGCCGACCACCTTCTCGTCGGGCTGCAGCGACACGTATTCGGACACCGGGTGCCCGCCCGACAGCGACGGCGGGTTGGCCGAGGGCGGTAGCGTCGGCAGGTCGACGACCTGGACCCGGATCAGCCGGCCCAGCGAGGTGACGACGCCGACCTCGCCGCGCACTGTCGTGCGTACGACGTTGACCAGCACGTCGTGCGCCGCGCGCTCGCCCTCGCCCGGCAACGGCGTGGCGTCGGAGGTGCGGGCCAGCAGCCCGGTGGAGGACAGCAGGGCCAGGCACGGGTCATCGGCCACCTGGAGGTCGACCACCGGCGTGCGGGTGACGCCGGGCGCCTCCAGCAGCACCGTACGGCGCGGCGTGCCGTACTTCTTGGCCACGTCGCCCAGCTCGCCCGACACCACCTGGCGCAGCTTCGTCTCGGAGGAGAGGATCTCCGTCAGCTTGGCGATCTCGTCGCTCAGCGTCTCCTTCTCGCGGTCGAGCTCCAGCTTGTCGAAGCGGGTCAGGCGGCGCAGCGGCGTGTCGAGGATGTAGGCGGCCTGGATGTCCGTCAGCCCGAACACCTCCATCAGCCGCTCGCGCGCCTGCGCCGAGTCGTCGGAGGCGCGGATGACCCGGATGACCTCGTCGATGTTGAGCAGCGCGATGATGAGGCCGTCGACCAGGTGGAGGCGCTCCTCGCGCTTGCGCCGCCGGAACTCCGACCTGCGCCGCACGACCTCGATCCGGTGGTCGACGTAGACCTGCAGCAGCTCGCGCAGCCCGAGCGTGCGCGGCTCGCCGTCGACCAGGGCGACGTTGTTGATGCCGAACGTCTCCTCCATCGGCGTGAGCCGGTAGAGCTCCTCGAGGACCGCCTCGGGGATGAAGCCGTTTTTGATCTCGATGACCAGCCGCAGGCCCTTGTGCCGGTCGGTGAGGTCTTTGAGATCGGCGATGCCCTGGAGCTTCTTGCTGGTCACCAGCTCCTTGATCTTGGTGACCACGCGCTCGGGGCCGACGTTGTAGGGCAGCTCGGTGACGATGATGCCCTTGCGCCGGGGCGTGATCTGCTCGACCGTGCACCTGGCCCGCATGCGGAACGTGCCACGCCCGGTCTCGTACGCGTCGCGCACGCCCTGCAGCCCGATGATCGTGCCGCCCGTGGGCAGGTCGGGCCCCGGCACGAACCTCATCAGCTCGTCGAGCGTCGCGTCGGGCTTCTTGATGAGGTGGCGGGCGGCGGCCACGACCTCGGCGAGGTTGTGCGGCGCCATGTTGGTGGCCATGCCGACCGCGATGCCGCTGGTGCCGTTGACCAGCAGGTTGGGGTAGGCCGACGGCATGACGACCGGCTCGGTCTCCTGGCCGTCGTAGTTGGGCTTGAAGTCGACGGTGTCCTCGTCGAGCGACTCGACCATGAGCATCGCCGCCGGGGCCAGCCTGGCCTCGGTGTAACGCATGGCGGCGGGCAGGTCGTCGGGCGAGCCGAAGTTGCCGTGCCCGTCGACCAGCGGCAGCCGCATCGAGAACGGCTGTGCCAGGCGCACCAGCGCGTCGTAGATGGCGCTGTCGCCGTGGGGGTGCAGCTTGCCCATGACGTCGCCGACGACGCGGGAGCACTTGACGTGCCCCCGGTCCGGACGCAGACCCATCTCGCTCATCGAGTAGAGGATGCGCCGCTGCACCGGCTTGAGACCGTCACGAGCGTCGGGCAGAGCCCGTTGGTAGATCACTGAGTAGGCGTACTCGAGGTAGCTCGCGCGCATCTCGGAGGAGACGTCGATGTCGACGATGCGCTCCTCGAAGTCCTCGGGCGGGGGTGCAGTCGTGCGTCGGGCCATGTCGAACATTGTGCCGAAGGTATTCGGGTGCCCGCGACTCGTTGCGCCACTCATTGTGCGAGAGTCGCGCTTGACCAAGCAATTGCTTGGGTCGTACGTTCGAGGTCGAGGGTTCCCATCTGACTCCGGAGGCGTCATGATCGAGTTCCATCCCGTGACCAAGCACATCGGCGCCGAGGTCACCGGGGTCGATCTGCGCAAGCCGCTCTCGCCGGACCAGGTCGCGACCCTGCGGGCGGGGTGGCTGCGGCACCTCGTGCTGTTCTTCCGCGACCAGCACATCGACGACGAGCAGCACCTGCAGTTCGCGCTCAACTTCGGCACGCTCAACCACCCGGCCTTCAAGAAGGACGCCACCAGCCCCATCCACGTGCTCGACCAGACCTCGCCCAAGGGGGAGGGCGGCGACGAGTGGCACAGCGACAACACCTTCGAGCCGACGCCGCCGATGGGCTCGCTGCTGCGCTGCATGCAGCTCCCGAGCGTCGGCGGCGACACGTGCTGGGCCAACACATATCTGGCGTACGAGACGCTCTCGCCGCCCGTCCAGCGGCTGTGCGACGAGCTGACGGCCGTGCACGACATCACCATGTCGATGAAGAAGGCGATCTCGAAGGGGCATCCGTTCGACCTGGCGGAGATCCAGGCCAGGTGGCCGCCGGTGGAGCGGCCCGTCGTACGCGTGCACGCCGAGACGGGGCGCAAGGCGCTGTTCGTCAACCGGGCCTCGACGACGCGGCTGGTGGGGTTGAGCGACCGGGAGAACGAGGCGCTGCTGCCGTACCTGATCGACCACATCCGCTCCCCGGAGTTCCAGCTCCGGCTGCGGTGGCGGCCCGGCACGCTGGCCTTCTGGGACAACCGCCCGACCCAGCACTACGCGGTGGCCGACTACACCGAACGCCGCCGCATGCACCGCGTCACCGTCAACGCCTTCCCCGAGCACGCCGACCCCTCCTGATCCCGCCCGCCGCTGCCGCCCCTCGGCACCGGCCCGGCGCGGTGGTTCGCGGGGAAGCGGCGCATTCCGTCGGGCGGAGCTGGTAACAAGGGAGGCATGATTGACGCCCCCGATGCCGGGATGCTGCGGGAAGAGGCCGAGGAGCGCCTGCGGGCGCTGGCGGGTGAGCACGCAGTGCTCCGTGACGACCAGTGGGCCGCCATCGAGGCCCTCGTGGTCGGCCGCCGCAGAGTGCTGGTGGTGCAGCGCACCGGCTGGGGCAAGTCGGCCGTCTACTTCGTGGCCACCGCCCTCCTGCGCGAGCTGGGCGAGGGCCCCACGGTCATCGTCTCGCCGCTGCTGGCCCTCATGCGCAACCAGATCGCCGCCGCCGAGCGCGCCGGCATCAGGGCGGTCACGATCAACTCCGCCAACCCCGAGGCGTGGGAGGAGATCTACGGCCAGGTCGCCGACGGGATGGTCGACCTGCTGCTGGTCAGCCCCGAGCGGCTCAACAACCCCGACTTCCGCGACAACGTCCTGCCCGAGCTGGCCGAGAGCGCCGGTCTCGTGGTGGTCGACGAGGCCCACTGCATCTCCGACTGGGGCCACGACTTCAGGCCCGACTACCGCAGGCTGTCCACGCTGTTCGCGGACCTGCCGCCGGGCATCCCCGTCCTGGCCACCACGGCCACCGCCAACGCCCGCGTCACCCGCGACGTGGCCGAGCAGCTCCGCCTGCCGCCCGAGCTGCGGCCCGACGGCGACGACACGCTCGTGCTGCGCGGGCCGCTGGAGCGCGAGAGCCTCCACCTGAGCGTCGTCCGCCTGCCCGGCGCCGAGCAGCGCCTGGCCTGGCTGGCGCAGACGCTGCGCGAGCTGCCCGGCTCCGGCATCGTCTACACCCTCACCGTGGCCGCCGCCCACGAGATCGCCGGCTACCTGCGCGAGCAGGGCTTCGAGGTGGCCGCCTACTCGGGCCAGACCGAGCCGGCCGAGCGGCTGGCGGCGGAGGAGGCGCTGCTCGGCAACACGATCAAGGCACTGGTGGCCACCAGCGCGCTCGGGATGGGCTTCGACAAGCCCGACCTCGGGTTCGTGGTGCACATGGGGGCGCCGCAGTCGCCGGTCGCCTACTACCAGCAGGTCGGCAGGGCCGGGCGTGGCGTCGAGCGGGCCGAGGTGATCCTGCTGCCCGGAGCCGAAGACCGCGAGATCTGGTCCTACTTCGCCTCGCTGGCCTTCCCGCCCGAGCCCGTCGTACGCACCACGCTCCAGACCCTGGAAGAGCGGGGTGTCATGTCCACCCCCGCCCTGGAGACCGCCGTAGACCTGAGCCGCAGCCGCCTGGAGATGATGCTCAAGGTCCTCGACGTCGACGGTGCGGTCCGCCGGGTCAAGGGCGGCTGGGAGGCCACCGGGGAGCCGTGGGCCTACGACGCCGAGCGCTACGCCCGCATCGCCGCCGAGCGCCGCGCCGAGCAGGACGCCATGCTCGCCTACCTGACCACCACCGAGTGCCGCGAGCAGTTCCTGCGCGGGCACCTCGACGACGAGAGCGCCACGCCGTGCGGCCGCTGCGACAACTGCACGGGCCGGCACCGCTCGCCCGACATCGGCGCGCAGGCCGTCGAGAGCGCCCGCGAGCGGCTGAGCAGGCCGGGCGTGGAGATCGAGGCCCGCAGGCAGTGGCCGACCGGCCTGGCCGACCTGTCCGGGCGGATCAAGCCCGACCTGGGCGCCGAGCCCGGCAGGGCGCTCGGGCGGTTGACCGACATCGGCTGGGGCAACCGGCTGCGAGAGCTGTTCGGCGGCGACGACGGGGCGGTGCCCGACGACGTGTTCGCGGCCGTGGTCAAGGTGCTGTCGGCGTGGGAGTGGCGCGAGCGGCCGGTGGCGGTCGTCAGCGTGCCCTCCGCGACGCGGCCCAAGCTGGTGCGCGGGTTCGCCGAGCGGCTGGCGCAGATCGGCCGGCTGACATACCTGGGGGAGCTGGGCTACCGGGCGGGCTCGCCGGGGCGGCAGTTCAACAGCGCCAAGCGGGTGCAGGCGATCAGGGCCACGCTGGCCATGCCGAAAGACGTGGGCGCCGCGATCGCCGAGTGCGGCGGGCCCGTGCTGTTGGTGGACGACCGCGTCGACACCGGATGGACGATGACGCTGGCGGCGGCCCAGGTGCGCCACGCGGGCGCCCCCGCCGTGCTGCCGCTGGCCCTGGCGGTCACGAGCTAGCGGTCACATCGACACGACGCCCCGGGCCGCCACGCGCGGCCCGGGTCCTCGAACGAGCCGCGCGGTCGTGAAACGGCGGGCGCGGGGCCTAGAACGGCGGGCGGGCGCCCAGGTGCATGATCGCCTTGGCCGCCAACCGGCAGCCCGAGGCCAGCGCCTCGGCCGGAGGCTTGCCCTCCAGCCACACGGGCAGGAACCCGGCGCAGAACGCGTCGCCCCCGCCCGTGCCGTCGACGATCTTGTCGACCGGGTCGGCGGCGACGTGCACGGGGTCGGGGCGGCCGTTGCTGAACCACAGCGCGCCCTCGGCGTTCATCTTGATCACGACCTGCGGGAACCACGCGGTCAGCACCTTGGCCGCGGCCTCGGGATCGTCGCGGCCGGTGAGCACCTTCGCCTGGTCGGAGTTGGCGAACAGCAGCTTGACGCCGTTGGTCCACTCGAGGAACGGCTCGGCGCCCGTGCGCTCCAGCGGCGCGCTGGAGGCGCAGTCGACCGAGATCGACATGCCGGTGCGCCTGGCCATGTCGAGCGCCGCGAGACCGGCGTCGCGCGAGCCCTCGTTGATCAGCGTGTAGCCGGAGATGTGCAGATGGGACCCGGAGGCGAACAGATCGCGCGGCAGGTCGTCCGGCGACAGCGCGGCGTTGGCGCCGGGGTCGGACAACATGGTGCGCTCACCCTTGTGCGTCACCAGCACCACACAGGTGCCGGTGGGCCGCTCGGGATCCATGACGAGCCGGGCGTCCACGCCGTAGCCCATCAGCTCCATGTCACGGTTTCGCCCCGTGATGTCGGCTCCCCTGCGACCGATGAAGGCCACATCGGCACCTTCGACGGCCAGCCAGGAAGAGATGTTCGCCCCCGAACCGCCGCCGTGCATCGTCACGATCGCCGGGGTGTCGCTTGCGCGGGCGAGCGCATAACGGGCGCGCGCCACCGCGTCGGTCATGAGATCGCCCACCACGACGACCCGCGTCATGATGTCACCACCTTGCTGCCTTCAGATCGAGCCGGGCTACGGCAAAACGCCACCGTAAACGTAACAGCTTCCGGGCTGCCCGTGGGGCGTACCTCCGACACCCGGTAACAGTCGATGCACAAGCGTTGCCCAACAGGGCCCTCGGTCTTGGGATTTGGGATGCGGGTTTACGCTCGGGACTGTGGAGGCACACTATCCGGCCCACTGGGAGGCCGACGTCGTCCTGGCCGACGGTGGCACCGCGCACGTCAGGCCGATCCGGCCCGCCGACGCCGACCGTCTCCGCTCGTTCTACTCCCGCCTGTCCGACGAGTCGATCTACTTCCGGTTCTTCGGGCCCCGGCCCCGGTTGTCCGACAGGGAGGTCGAGCGCTTCACCAACGTCGACTACCTCAGCCGGGTCGCCCTGATCGCCACCATCGGCACCGAGATGGTGGCCGTGATCCGCTACGACCGCACCGGTCCGGGCGAGGCCGAGATCGCCTTCCTCGTCGAGGACGCCCACCAGGGCAGGGGAGTGGCCTCCGTCCTGCTGGAGCACCTGGCCGAGACCGCCCGCGAGCGCGGCATCGAACGTTTCGTCGCCGACGTCCTGCCCGCCAACATGCGCATGACGGGGCTGCTGCGCCAGGCCGGCTACACGGCGCAGAGCCAGTTCGAGGACGGCGTCGTCCGCATGACGCTCGACCTCACCCCCACCGACACCTCGGCCGAGGTGCGGGCCGCCCGCGAGCACCGCGCCGAGGCCCGCTCGATCGCCCGCCTGCTCACCCCCGGCTCCGTCGCGGTCATCGGCGCCTCGCGCGAGCCGGGCGGCGTGGGCCAGACCGTCCTGCGCAACCTGCTGGCCGCTGACTTCACCGGGCCCGTCTATCCCGTGCACCGGGAGGTGCGGGCGGTGGCGGGCGTGCGCGCGTACCCGAGCGTGGGGGCGATCGACGGCGAGGTCGACCTGGCCGTGGTCGCCGTGCCCGCCGAGGGCGTGCTCGACGTCGTCGAGGAGTGTGCGGAGAAGGGTGTGCACGGCCTGGTCGTGGTCTCCTCCGGGTTCGGCGAGACCGGCGCCCAAGGCCGGGCCAGGCAGGACGAGCTGGCCCGCATCGCCCGCTCCTACGGCCTGCGCGTCGTGGGCCCCAACTGTCTCGGCATCGCCAACACCGACCCGGCCGTCAAGCTCAACGCCACCCTCGCCGCCACCGTGCCGGGCCGGGGCAAGGTGGGCTTCTTCAGCCAGTCGGGCGCGCTCGGCACCGCGCTGCTGCAACGGGTGGCGCAGCGCGGCATGGGCATCTCGTCGCTCGTCTCCGCGGGCAACAGGGCCGACGTGTCGGGCAACGACCTGCTGCAGTATTGGGAGGAGGACGACTCCACCGAGGTGATCCTCCTCTACCTGGAGTCGCTCGGCAATCCGCGCAAGTTCGCCCGGCTGGCCAGGCGCATCGCCCGCCGCAAGCCCATCGTGGTGGTCAAGAGCGGCGGCACCCCCTCCGGGCACTCGGCGGAGGAGCTGGGGCTGCCCGACTCGGCGATCAGCTCGCTGTTCGAGCAGGCGGGGCTGATCAGGGTCGACGACCTGATCCAGCTCTTCGACGTGGGGCAGTTGCTGGCCTACCAGCCGCTGCCCGCCGGGCCGAGGGTCGCGCTCGTGACCAACTCCGACGCGCTCGGCCTGCTGGCCGCCCACGCCTGCCGCGCCGCCGGTCTCGACCCGCGCCCGCCGGTCAACCTGGGCGCGTCCGCCGGGCCCGCCGAGTACGGCACGGCCCTCGGCGGCGAACTGGCCTCCCCCGAGGTGGACGCGGCCGTCGTGATCTACATGCCGCCGATCCCCGGCGAGACCGACGAGGTGGCGGCCGAGCTGCTGCGGGTGTCGAAAGACGCGGGTAAGCCGGTGCTCACGACGTTCCGCGGGCACCTGGGCATGCATCCGGCCCTGCGCCTGCCGGGCGACGGGCCCGCACGCGGGTCGATTCCGTCGTACGCGGCCCCCGAGGAGGCCGTACGCGCTCTCGCCCGCGTGGTGCGCTACGCGAAATGGCGGGCGCGACCGGTGGTGCCGCCGCCCGAGCTGGACGGCATCGACACCGCCCGCGCCAAGGTCCTGGTCCATGAGAGCCTGCGGGGCTGCGCCGCTCCCGAGTCCCAACCTGGGGGCGCGCCCGTCGGTGGGCCCGTTGGTGGGTTCGCGCAGGCGGGGCCGCCGGTCGAGATCGACGCCGCCGAGCTGCTGTCCTGCTACGGGCTGACCGTCTGGCCCGCCGAGACCGTACGCTCGCCCGACGAGGCGGTGGCCGCCGCCGAACGGCTCGGCTGGCCCGTGGTGGTCAAGGTGGCCGACCCCGGGGCCGCGCGCCGGGCCGGCACCGTACGCCTGGGGCTCACCGGGCCCGAGATGGTCCGGCACGCGTACGCCGAGCTGCTCGGGCCGGGCGCGGGGGTGGAGCTGGCCGTGCAGCGGATGGCGCCGCAGCCCGCCGTGCCGACGGTCGTGGGCGTGGTCGAGGATCCGGCGTTCGGGCCGGTCGTGACGTTCGGGCTGGGCGAGGTGACCGCGCGCCTCCTGCTCGACCAGGGCTTCCGCCCGGCGCCGCTGACCGGGGAGGACGCCGCCGACCTGGTGCGATCCGTACGCGCCGCGCCCCTGCTGTTCGGCCAGTACGGCTACCCGCCGGTGGCCGTGCACGCCCTGGAAGACCTCCTCGTACGCGTCGGCCGCCTGGCCAACGACCTGCCGGAGGTGGCCCGCCTCGATCTCGACCCGGTGCTCGTGGGCGAGTCCGACGTGATGATCCTGGGCGCCTGCGCCACCCTGCGCACCCCGGCGGGCCCGCGCCTCGACGGCGGTCCCCGGCGGCTGTCGTGATCCGCTCTGAGCGAAGAAAGTGGCAAAAATTACCCGCTGTTGCCCTGCGTAAGACGTTATAGAGCGTTATGTCCGGCGGATGAGTGCGCAGCCCGTCCCTGGCAGGATGGAGCCATGAGGGAAACCCGAGTCTCAGCCGCGGGCCTGCGTGAAGCGATCGAGCGCAGCGGCTACTACCCCGACCTCGTCACCGATGCGGTCGAATCCGCGCTGGGCAAGGAGGCCGTGACCGCGTTCGTGGTCCATCACGAGGCGACCTTCGACCCCGCGATGGAGGTGCGCAGGCACGTCACCGTGCTCGTGCTGTCGGCGACGCGGCTGCTGGTCTGCCACACCGACGAGCACCCGGCGGTCGAGGGCGTCTCGGCGTCCCACGCCTCCACCACCACCGAGGCGGTGCGCCTGAGCCGCGTCCAGTCGGTCGCCGTCACCCGGGTGGTGCCCGACCCCGCCTCCTACGTCCCCGGCGTCCCTCCCACGGAGGCGACGCTCACCATCGGCTGGGGCGCCATCTCCCACGTCGACCTCGAGCCGGCCACCTGCGGCGACGAAAACTGCGAGGCCGACCACGGCTACACGGGCGCGATCACGGCCGACGACCTGTCACTGCGGGTCAGCGAGGCCGCCGACGGGCCCGAGGCGGTCACCCACGTCCTGTCCTTCGCCAAGGCACTCTCGGAGGCCACCGCCCGCGCCGTGGCCTGACGCCCCGCCCTCCCTCTCCCTCCCGTGGCGCGGCCCTCCTTCCGGCGCGACGGCCACTTCACCGCGCCCCTCTCCCGTCGCTCTCCCGCCCGGCACCGCGCTCCCTTCGCGCCCCTTTCGCCAGCTGCCGCCCCAGGAATCCCATCGGCCCCGCCACCCGCATCACCCGTTCTCGCACGGGCTCGGCTCGCCCGTGCCCGAGGGCCTCAGCCGTCAGGACGGCGGGGCGCGTCGAGCCCGCGAGCCGGTTAGGGGAGATCGCGAGAGGTTACACTGAGGGCATGCTGGTGCCGGGTTACGGCGGCGGGTCGCTCGCCGATCTGCCGGGCTCACTGCTGGCCGCGCTGGGCCTGCGCGAGCCCAACGCGCTGGCGCTGGAGCCGGCCGACCGAGTCTGCCTCTTCCTGGTCGACGGCCTCGGCGCCGAGCTGCTCAGCGCCCACCCCGAGACCGCCCCCTTCCTGTCCGCGCTCCAGAGCAGGACGATCACCGCCGGTTTCCCCGCCACCACCGTCACCAGCCTGTGCTCCCTGGGCACCGGCCTGACGCCGGGCGAGCACGGCATGGTGGGCCTCATGCTCGCCGTGCCCGGCACCGGCCACCTGTTCAACTGCCTGCGCTGGACCCTCCCCGGCGGCCGCACGATCGACCCCGACGAATGGCAGCCGGCCCCCACCGTCTACGAGCGCGCCGCCGGCGCCGGCGTCGAGTCCGTCTACGTCGCCCCCGCCGAGTTCGAGGGCACCGGCCTGACCAGGGCCGTCTACCGCGGCGTACGCTACGTTCCCGCCGACACCGTCGACGAGCGGGTCGCCCGCGTCCACGAGGCCCTGCGCGAGCGGCGGGCCCACGTTACCGTCTACTACGGCGACCTCGACGCCGCCGGGCACATGACGGGCTGGGGCAGCGAGGAGTGGCTGCGTCAGCTCGCCGTCGTCGACGACATGGCGCGGCGTCTGGCCGAGGGCCTGCCGCCCGGCGCGGCCCTCTACGTCACCGCCGACCACGGCATGATCAACGCCACCGAGAAGATCGACGCGGAGACCGTCCCCGAGCTGACCGAGGGCGTGGCGCTGCTCGGCGGCGAGGCCAGGGCCAGGCACGTCTACACCCGCCCTGGCGCCGGGAAACAGGTGCTGGAGGCGTGGCGCGAGACCCTCGGCGGCAAGGCGTGGGTGGTGTCCAGGCAGGAGGCGGTCGAGTCGGGCTGGTTCGGCCCCCGCGTACGCGACGTGTGGCTCGAACGCATCGGCGACGTCGTGGCCGTGCCCCGCGGCGGCCTGGCCATCACCGCTCCCACCAGGCATCCGATCGAGGCCCTCTTCACCGGCTACCACGGCTCGCTGACGTCGGCCGAACAGCACGTCCCGCTCCTGGAGGTACGCCCGTGACCAGCCCGCTCATCACTCCCGCCGATCTGGCCGCGCTCGACGGCGCGACGGTGCTCGACGTGCGCTGGCGGCTCGGCGGGCCGCCCGGGCTGGAGTCGTACCGCGAGGGCCACATCGGCGGGGCCGTCTACTGCGACCTCGACACCGACCTCGCGGCCCGTCCCGGCCGGGGCGGGCGGCACCCGCTGCCGGGCGCGGCGGCGTTCCAGGGCGCGATGCGGCGGCTGGGCGTGCGCGGCGGGCGCCCGGTGGTGGTCTACGACGACGCCGCCGGCACCGTCGCCGCCAGGGCCTGGTGGACGCTGCGATACTTCGGCCACCACGATGTACGCGTGCTCGACGGCGGCCTGCCCGCCTGGATCGCGGCCGGGCTGCCGATCGCCAAGGAGGTCCCCGAGCCGGTGGAGGGCGACTTCACCGCGCGTCCCGGCGGCATGCCGGTGCTGACGGCCGACGAGGCGGCGGCGCTGCCCGGCCGGGGCGTGCTGCTCGACGCCCGAGCGGGCGAGCGTTACCGGGGCGAGGTGGAGCCGGTCGATCCGGCGGCCGGGCACGTTCCCGGGGCGGTCAGCGCGCCCACGACCGGCAACGTCGGGCCCGACGGCAGGTTCCTCGACCCGCGGGAGCTGCGGGCCCGCTTCGCCGGGCTGGGCGTGGGCGAGGGGGTCGAGGCCGGAGCCTACTGCGGCTCCGGGGTGACGGCCGCCCACGAGGTGCTGGCGCTGGAGGTGGCCGGCCTGCCGGCGGCGCTGTACGCGGGCTCCTGGTCCGACTGGGTGTCCGACCCGTCCCGCCCCGTCGCCACCGGCCCTTCGTAGGCAAGCGCCTCCCGGCACAGCGCCGCTAATAGAGCGGCTGGTCGCCTGCTCCGAAGCAGGCGAAGCCGTTCTCGCCCGTCTTGGCCGCCGCGCACGCCAGCGCCGCGTCCGGCGGCTCCCCGGCGGCCACCAGCTCGTGGAACGCGCTCATCACCGCCCTGGCCGCCTCGTCCCGCACCGGCACCATCCCCGCGATCACGCAGGACGACCCCTTGGCCAGGAACGTCCCCGGCAACCCCAGCGGCGCCCCCTCCATCGGCGTGCGCGACATCCCCGAGTTGCACGCCGACAGCACCACCAGCCCCGCCGAACGGGCGACGTCCAGCAGGTCGTAGGCCATGAGCGAGCCGTCCTCCAGCGTGATGCCCGACACCAGCGGGCTGCGCGCGTGGAACACCCCGTGGGCCGCCAGGTGCACGACGTCCACCTCGGCCAGCGCCTCCAGCACCGGCACGATGCGCCCGGGAACCTGCCGCCCGCCCGGATGGCAGGCCAGCACGTGCGCCACCTCGGCGTGCGCGTGCGCCAGCGCCGGACCGGCCGCCGCCGCCACGGAGGGCGGCCCGGCCGTGCGGGAGCCCCGGGACCGGCGGG
>NZ_BAAAZP010000137.1:0-936 GCF_039536965.1 Nonomuraea antimicrobica
CACCTGCCGCTGCAGCGCCATCAACTGGTGCCGTAACACCAAGATTTCGATTTCCTTGTCCCGATCAGTCCGAGATAGCGGCCCCAGGAACGAGAAAGTGGTCGTCATCGTGAGGTACGCCAAGCGCAGTAACACGATCGGCCATCATGCCGTCCGGGCGCCCAGCGGGAGCACAAGAAAGCGCATCACCTCCACGACCTGCATGGATGAATATTCGGCACCCGCAGGCGTCCTCCACGAATACTCGCATGCCGCTTGACCTGCATGGACGGAATTCTCGGCAGGCGCAGAATCGCCGCGCGCCGCCACCGGTCATACAAGCCGTACGAGCAAGGGTGTAGCAGTATGACATCACTGCAGAGCGATCTCGACGGCGAGAAGTCCTCTTACGTCTACACTCGGGTTCCGTGTCTTGAACGACACAAACCGTTGATGGCAGTCCCCCAAGGCTTGCAGAGCGGTACGTTCGGGATCGATCCATCTCGGACTTTCCGCCTTCACGAGGGCCTCGGCCGATGGATACCCCGTGATCCGGCGAACCTTGGCATAGTGGATCTCGGTTCCGCAGGCCAGCCCTATGTAGGTGCCCGGGCGAAGCCGCCGGGCTGACGGATGCCCAGGTATCGAGACCACGCGGATGCGGCGCTCCACGATGAGCCGATAGCGACGTTCCTCGACCCCTGTCGTCAGGACCGCGTCTGGTCGCCGTCCATACGGTAGCGGGCTTCCCTTCGGTAGCTGGCCTCCGCGTGCGGGGTCGCTCCTGCTGCGTTCTCGCTCTTGCTCGTTGCTGGCATCAACTATCTCCTGGACTCTGCGTGACGTACCTGCCCCGTAGGCGCCGGGTCTGATGTCGTTGATCTGCGATCCAGCCAGGTGAGGCGTTTCTGACTTAATGATGCAGATCGCAGATTCTTCAGCCAGCATCGGTGGCTC
>NZ_BAAAZP010000138.1:0-64664 GCF_039536965.1 Nonomuraea antimicrobica
GCTCGGTGCTGCTGCACCGGGTGGTCCCGCGGCGTGGGACGCGGCTGGCGGGCGTACGCGAACACGACAGCGCCCGGCTCGCGGCGGCCATGGCCGGGCTGCGGGCCATCGCGGGCGACCCCGACGCCACCCGCGCCTACCTGGCGCAGGCGTCGCTCCTCGACACCGTGCCCGCGGCGCGCAAGGACACTGTGCCTGTGGCGCACAAGGACACCGTGCCCGCGGCGCGCAAGCCCGTATCCGATTCCCTGCCGGATCCCCTGCCGAACCCCATCGGAAGCAACTGACCGAACCCGCACACCTGTCCGCGTACCGAATGGAGGAGGTGACACCGGATGTGGCGAACCCTGTCCGACGACGCACGTCAGGCAATCCGCGACGTGTGCGACAGGCATGGAGCGCGTCTCTATGACTACTGCCGCACCGAGCTGGCCGCCGGCGACGCCGAGCAGGCGGTGGCCGGCGCCGCGATGACGGCGCACCTGTACGCGGACCGCGTCGTGGATCCGGCCCTGCGCCGCGCCTGGCTGTACGGGGTGGCACGGGCGCACCGCGCGGTCGTGGCCAAGCCCGCGAGCATCGGCTCGTGGTCGCGTCCCGGCCGCATGTCGGAGCTGCTGCCCGAGGCGCTGCTGTCGCTGAACCGCCCGCAGCGGGAGCTGCTCGACCTGTCCGTCCGGCACGGCCTGGCGGACATGGAGCTCAGCACGATCTTCGAGCTGCCCGAGACCGAGGTCCGCGCCATCGTCACCAGGGCCGCCGCGGGCCTGGAGGCGTGGTTCGCCGCGATCGTCGCCGCCCGCTCCCGCGACGGATGTCCCGACCTGACGGCCCGGGTGTCCGAATGGGTCACCGCCCCCGGGCGGCGGGCCAGGGCCAGGATCGGCCGGCACATCCAGTCCTGCGCGACCTGCCGGGCCGCGCCGAGGACCATGTCGGCGGCGGCGTTGCTGCGCCGGCTGCCGATCGCGGCACTGCCCGGCACACTTCCCAACCGGCTGGCGTCGGCGCAGCCGTTGCCCGGCGAGGGGCCTCTCTGGCGGGCGGACGGCTTCCCTGTGCAGGCCCGCACACTGGTGGAGAGCGGCTCCTCGTCACCGCCTTCACCGGTCGCCGATGCCACGCCGTACGCCCCGGTCGCCGACCCCACGGCGGCGACCTCGGGAAAGCCCTGGTCGGCGGCGGGCGCGGCCGACGCCGACCAGGAGCACCCCGGCGTACCGGCGCAGCCGGGCGTACCGGCCGCGCGGCAGCCGCTGGCCGCACCCACGGGAGACGTGCCCATCGGGGACGAGCCCGCGGCGGCGCCCGCGGCGCGCGGACGGCATCCGTTCACGCCGCCGAGCCGCACCAGGGCCTACCGGGGCAGCCCGAGCGCCGACAGGCTCGTCTACAGCGCCGCGCTCAAGGGCGAGAGCAACGGCGTGCACCACAAGGACGCGGTCATCCGCTACGGCGGCATCAGCCTGTCGGGCCCCGACCAGCCGCCGGGCGGCGACGACGCGCAGTGGCGGGAGTTCTGGCGGGAACAGCCCGAGGACGACGACGCCGAGCCCGGCACGCCGATCAGGGCGGTGGCCAGGCTCGGCCTGATCCTGGGCGTCGGCCTGCTGGCCGCGGGCCTGGTCTGGGCGGTCATGAACGCCCGCGAGCACCCCGCCACGCTCACCAAGGCCGCCGCGCAGACCAGCGTGCTGCTGGAGCAGCCCGCGCGCTGGGTGGCCGAGGTCACCACCAAGGACGCCGCCGGGACCAGCGCCGGGTCGGCCCTGCGCGCCGTGCCCAGGAAGACCGCGCTGCCCAAGCCCGCGCCGCCGGTGGCGCGGCTGTCACCGGCGTCGTTGTCGCTGGGCCAGGACCGCGCCGGGTCGTTCGCGCTGTCGTGCACGGGCCGGTGCGAGATCGTCTCGGCCTCCGGCACGAACGGCATCGCGGTGTCCGGCAACGACTTCCAGATCAGGGAGTCGCGCTCCTCCTCATGCGACGCGGAACCGGCCGTGCGGCGCGGTCAGATCACCGTACGGTGGGCGGGCCGGACCACCGGCGACGGCCGCCGTACGGGCGGCACCACCGCCGGTGGCGGCACGCTGACCATGAACGTGGCCTGGACGGTCTCCCGCGACGACGACCGCGTGTGCTGACGCGCCTGACGGCGTCGGGAACGGAGCCGCCGCGGGTGCGAGCAGAGAGCCCTCACCCGCGGCGACAGCGCCTTCTAGAAGAACGTGAACTCGTTCTCCGGCGCGGGCAGGTCGAGCTTCTCCGGCCCGCGGAACCTGGCCGTGTCCTTGGGCACGTCGGCCAGCGGCGTACCGAGCACGAACGGGACGCTCACGCTGCTCTTGGACAGGTCGACGGTGACCTTGGCGCCGGTGCCGGTCTCGTCGCTGTAGGTGGAGTCGGTGCCGGCCAGCACCAGGCCGATCCTGTGGCCCTTCCTGAACGTGTAGTCCTGCGGCAGCGTCAGCCACTTGACCGTGCCGTACGTGCCCGTGGGCAGCGGCTTGGCCTGGCTGAGCGAGTCGCGGTTCTGCACGTCGATCCAGCCGCGGGCGACGATCTCGAGCGGGCGGGTGGCCACGTTCGTGACGACCTTGCGGTAGCAGGCGTCGTCGGCCGCGGTGCTCTCCCCTTGGCAGTCCTCCTCGGTGAGCGTCGTGATGCCCTGGTTGCGCCGCCAGTCGACCCGGGTCGCCTCCCCGAAGTCCACCAGGAGCGCGGTCAGGTTGGCGGTGGGCTTGTCCAGCTTGACCCGCAGGTCGGCCGTGGGCGTGCCGGACAGGCGCAGGTCGAGCGGGAGCGCCCCGGTGGTGAACGCGACCCGGCCCGTGTTCGCCGTGCCCACGTCGGCCACCATGTCGGTCTCGCTCATGGCGACGTCGGTGAAGGTGGCGGTGCTGTTCCTGGCGGCGGGCCGCAGGCCGAGCGAGCCGTCGGACGCGGGGCGCAGCGACGCCTTGAGCGCGAACGGCGCCGGCCAGTCGCGCTGGGTGATCCACTGGGCCGGGCCGATCTCGACGTCGGCGCGGGGCTCCTGGGTGATCCCGTTGCGCACGCCGTGCAGCCAGTGGTCGAACCAGCGGTGCAGGGTGTCCACCCACAGGTCCCTGCGGCCGTCGAAGTCGAACGGGTCCACGTGCTGGGTCTGGCCGACCCAGATCTTGCGCGGCACGTTCCTGTCGGCCAGGGCCTTCCACCAGGCGGAGAAGTTGTCGGGCTTGACGTTGAGGTCGTTGACCGTGTGGACGACGAAGACGCTGGCCTTGACCTTGGAGACGTCGCCGAGCAGGCCGTCGATGTAGTCGCGCTCGGCCCAGAACGCGTTGTAATTACCGGTGTCGTCGGCGTCCTCGGCGTCCATCTTGTCGCGGACCTGCCGGCACTTGTCCTCGGGGTCGGTGTCGACGTAGTTCGCCAGCCAGGAGGCGTAGTCGTAGTTGTAGATGACGCCATTGGAACGCTGGTACTTGTACCAGGAGCTGATCGCCGAGATGGGCACGATGGTCTTCAGGCCCTCGACCCCGGTGGCGGCCACGGCGTTGGCCAGGGTGCCGTCGTACGACTTGCCGATCATGGCGGACTTGCCGGTCGTCCAGTCGGCCACGGCCGGGGTGCCGTCGGCTTTGACCGCATTGGCGCGGCCGTTCAGCCAGTCGATGACGGCCTTGCCGCCCAGCACGTCGGCCTTGCCGCCGATGTCGGGGCAGCCGTCGGACCTGGTGGTGCCGAGCATGTCGACGTTGAGGACGGCGTAGCCGCGCGGGACGAAGTAGTTGTCATAGAAGAGGGGGAATTTCGCGACATTTCCGGCGGCGTCGTAGACCTTGCGCTCACCCTCGTTGCCACGGCCCGAGTTGTCGTAGTACGGGCTCTCGTCGATGATCACGGGCACCTTGAGCCCGGGACCGGACTCCTTGGGGCGGATGATGTCCACCCTGACCTTGTCGAGCGCGCCGTCGAGGTCGCTGTCGACGGTCGACTCGACGTACACGTGCTCGCGGATGGCGTCGGTGTAGGAGAAGACCGGCTGCGTACGGCCGTTCTCGATGGTGATGGCGGGACCGGCGGCCGCCTGGGCCGGGGTCGCGATCGCCATGGTGAGGGCGACGGCGAAGAGGGCCGGGCGTAATTGGGACACGCGTGACCTCCGGGACAATTGACCAAATAAGCGCAATCTCTCAGAAGGCCCGGAAGGTGGCAAGATCCCAGGTATGGATGTTCTGGATCGGGTCCGGGGCTGCCTCTTGGGCGGCGCGATCGGCGACGCGCTCGGGGCGCCGATCGAGTTCCAGTCGTTGCGGACGATCCGCCGGGATCACGGGCCCGACGGCATCACGGGATATGTCACGACGTGGCGGGGCAGGACCGGCCTGATCACCGACGACACCCAGATGACCCTCTTCACCGTCGAGGGCCTCCTGACCGCTCGCGCCGCTGCGCCGACCACTGGGCCGACCACTGGGCCCACCACTGCGTCGGCCGCTGCGCCGACCACTGGGCCCACCGCTGGGCTCACCGCTGTTTCCCAAGGTCACGGTAGTGGAGAGAGGGCCGAAGGGCGGGACGGCGCGCGGGAGGAGACGGTCGGGGCGGTGCGGCGGGCCTACCTGCGGTGGCTCGACACCCAGGAGCACTCGGGGCCGCCGCCCGCGAGCCCGCTCCCCCACCGCACGGGCCGACTCCGGGAGGAGGGCTGGCTCTACTCCAGGCGGGCCCCGGGCAACGCCTGCCTGTCCGGCCTGCACAGGCCCTTCCCCGGCCCGGTGTGGGACGGGCCGGGTCCGGTGAACCCCGACTCGAAGGGCTGCGGCACCGTGATGCGCTCGGCCCCGTTCGGCCTGGTCGCCGGTACGCCCCTGGCCCGTGACACGCGGGAGGCGTTCGAGCTGGCGGCGGCCTGCGCCCAGATCACTCACGGCCACCCGACCGGCTACCTGGCCGCCGGCGCGTTCGCCGCGATCATCGCCCGCCTGATGTCGGGCGAGCCGCTGGAGCCCGCCGTCGGCCACGCTCTCGACCTGCTGTCCGGCTACCCCGGCCATGACGAGACCACCGCCGCCCTGCGCGCGGCCCTGGCGCTGGCGGCGCGCGGCGGGCACTCGCCGGAGGCGGTCGAGTCGCTGGGCGGCGCCTGGGTGGCCGAGGAAGCCCTGGCCATCGGCGTCTACTGCGCCCTGGCGGAGCCGGCCGTGGACCGGGCGCTGCTGCTGTCGGTCAACCACTCGGGCGACAGCGACTCGACCGGGTCGGTGTGCGGCAACCTCCTGGGCGCGCTCCACGGCACCTCTGTGCTGCCGGCCGCCTGGCTGCGTCCATTGGAGGGCCGCGACACCATCGAGCGCCTGGCCGCCGAGCTGGCCTGAGCACGCGCGCCGCGCCCGTGGTTCCGGGCCGTACCGCAGCGTCTAGGGTGGATGCCGGACAGCCGTTGAGGAGAAGGCGCATGCGTAACGTCGCTCGGACCTCGCTCGTCGACTCCGCCATCGCCGAGCTACGCCGGGAGATCGCCGACGGGGTGTGGCCGGTCGGCACCAAGATCCCGTCGGAGAGCCGGCTCGCGGAGAGCCTGGGCATGAGCAGACTGTCGGTACGCGAGGCGGTGCGCGTCCTGGTCCACGCCGGGTTGCTGCACACCAGGCAGGGCGACGGCACCTACGTGACCGCCACCGACGAGTCGGAGGTGGCTCTGCGCCGCCGCCTCGACACGGCGGCGGCCATGGACATCATCGACGTACGACGCGGCCTCGACCTCGTGGCGGCCCGGCTGGCGGCGGGCAGGCGCACGGACGACGACCTCGCCGCGATGCGCGCGGCCCTGGCCCGGCGCGACGCGGCCGGCCGGGCGGGCGACCTCGACGGGTTCGCCGACGCCGACGTGGACTTCCACCTGCGCGTGGCAGGCGCCGCGCACAACCCGCTGCTCGGCGACCTCTACCGGAGCATGAGCGAGGCGCTGCGCGACAGCGTCCGCGACAAGGAGCAGGCGGCGCTGGCGCCGGACACCTCGCACGAGGAGCTGCTGCGGGCGATCGAGGAGGGCGACGCGGCCAAGGCGGTCGCGGTCTCCGTCGCCATCCTCGACCAGCAGGAACGCGACCTCTGACCCAGGCCCGCGCGCCGCGCGCCGCGCGATGGGCGTTGCATGCCAGGCGCTGGAGCCGGGCGCTGGAGCTGGGTGGTGGATGCCGGGTGCTGGATGCCAGGCGCGCGGTCAGAGGGCGCTCGCCCCGAGCAGGACGGCGACGGCGGCGATCCCCAGCACGAGCGACCCGACGGCGGCGACCACCGCCACCCCGCCGGTGCCGCGCTCCCCCGTCCCCTCCTGGGCGAACACCGGCCGGATCCAGCGCAGGTAGTAGAACACGCTGGCCACGGTGTTGGCGGCGGCCACGACCGCGAGCCAGGCGTACCCACCGTCCCAGGCCGCCGCGAACATCAGCAGCTTCCCGGCGAAGACCGCCGTCGGCGGGGTGCCGACGAGCCCGAGCAGGCACACGACCAGCGCGAACGCCGTCCACGGCGACCGCCTGGCCAGCCCGGCGTAGTCCGCGAGCGCGTCCGTGCCCGCCGCGACGACGACGGCGAACGCGCCCAGGTTCGTGATCGCGTACGCCGCCAGGTAGAGCAGCAGCGCCGGCTCGGCCAGCTCCGTACGCCCCGCCACGGCCACCGGCACCAGCAGGTACCCGGCCTGGCCGATCGTCGAGTACGCCAGCAGGCGGCGCACGTTGTCCTGCTGGAAGGCGGCCAGGTTGCCCAGCGTCATGGTGGCCGCCGCGACGACCGCGAGCAGCGCGGGCTCGTCGAGCACCGACCCGGCCAGCCGGTACAGCGCGGCCAGCGCCCCGATCTTCGGCACCGTGGTCACGAACGCCGCCACCGGCCGCGACGTCCCCTCCGCCACGTCGGGCACCCAGAAGTGCGCGGGCACCCCGCCGGCCTTGAACAGCGGCCCGGCCAGCAGCAGCACGGCGGCCACGGCCGGGGCGCGCGCCTCGGGGTAGGCGGTGGCGCCCGACAGGCCGTACGCGAGCGTCACGCCGGCCAGCATGAGCACACCGAGGAACGCGCCCATCAGGTAGTACTTGAGCGCCGCCTCCGTGCCGGGCGCGTCCTTGGCGAACCCGGCCAGCGCGTACGCGGGGATGCTCGCCACCAGGTAGGCCGCCACGAGCACGAGCAGGTCGGCGGCCCCCGCCATGAGGATCGTCCCGAGGGCGGCCAGCGACATCAGCGTGTACAGCTCGCTCTCGCGCGCGTGGGCCCTGATCCGGCCGGCGGCCAAGCAGAGGGCGAGCAGGGTGGCCAGGGCGACGGTGAGGCGGGTGACGTTCGTGACGAGGTCGACGGCGTACGTGCCGAAGGCCACCAGGTGAGGGCTCGTCGCGGCGAAGACGGCGGCCGAGGCCAGGCCGATCCCGTTGATCCAGGCGACCACGCGCTGCCGTTCCCGCGCCACGAACAGCCCTGTGACCAGCCCGCACACCGCGCCCGCCAGGATCAGCAGCTCGGGCAGCAGCGCGAGAGGGCTCATCGGCCGGCCAGCGTCACGAGGGCGCGGGCGGCGGGCTCGATCACGTCGAGCAGCCAGCGCGGCGCGATCCCGATGACCAGCGACAGGGCCAGCAGCGGGGCGATCGCGGCCAGTTCGTACGGCCGCACGTCGCTCACCCGGCCGGTCAGCTCGCCCGGCCCGCCGAGGAAGACCCGGTGGATCATCCGCAGCAGCAGTCCCGCCGTGATGAGGATGCCGAGCAGCGACAGCGCGCCCGCGACCACCGCGCCCGCCCCGATCACGCCGGTGAAGATCTGGAACTCCGCGATGAACCCGGACAGCGCCGGCAACCCCATCGAGGCGAACGCGGCCACCGCCGTCAACCCGGTCAGCACCGGCGCCCTGCCCGCCAGCCCGCCGTACTCGCCGAGCCCGTAGTTCCGTGCGCGGTCCCACAGGACGCCGGCGATCAGGAACAGGGCGCCAGTGACGAGCCCGTGGCTGACCATCTGGGTGACGGCCCCGCTGACCGCCAGTTCCCTGGCGGCCCGGCCGCCGTCCAGCCCGGCCGCTCCGAGGGCGAGGATGACGTAGCCCATGTGGTTGACGGAGGTGTAGGCGATCAGGCGCTTGAGGTTCTCCTGGGCGAGGGCGACCAGGGCGCCGTACAGGACGCTGACGACGCCGATCACGATGGCCGCCCAGGCGTACGCGCGCCACTGTTCCGGCAGCATGGGGACGGCGATGCGGGCGAAGCCGTACGTGCCCATCTTGAGCAGCACCCCGGCCAGGATCGCCGACCCGGCGGCGGGCGCGTCGGTGTGGGCGGGCGGCAGCCAGGTGTGCACGGGCACGACCGGCGTCTTGACCGCGAACCCGATCCCCACGGCGAGCAGCACCGCCGCGCCCGCGCGCGGCGGGTTCGCGATCAGGTCGGCCATGTCGAACGTGTGCGGCTCGGCGGCCAGGTAGAGCCCGATGAAGCCGAGCAGCAGCGCCAGCGAGCCGAGGAAGGTGTAGAGGAAGAACTTCAGCGCGGAACGGGCCCGGTCGCCGTGTCCCCAGCCGACGATCACGAAGTACATGCCCACGATCGCCAGGTCGAAGAAGACGAAGAAGAGCAGCAGGTCGAGGGCGCTGAACAGGCCCAGGCAGACCGTCTGCAGGAACAGGAACAGCGCCGCGTACCCCCGCACGCGGTGGGTCTGGCGCAGCGAGCAGACGGCGCAGAGCAGGAAGAGCAGCGCGGTCATCGCGATCAGCGGCAGCGACAGGCCGTCCACGCCGACGTGGTAGCCGGCGCGGGCGGAGGGGATCCAGCGCAGTCTGGTCTCGTACGCGGTGCCGCCGCCGTACCCGGCCCACAGGGCGGCGACCAGGGCCAGGTCGGCGGCGGTGGCGGCGATCCAGATCCGCACGACCGTCCGCGCGCCGAGCCCCGGCAGGGCCAGCAGGGCCGCCGCCGCCAGGGGCAGGAAGATGACGATCGAGAGCACGGTCACCTCAGCAGGACGAGCGCGACGGCCAGCACGGTCAGCACCACGGCGGCCTGGGCGAAGTAGCGGTGCACCTGGCCGGTCTGCGGGCGTCGGGCCAGCGCGCCGAGCCGTGCGGTCGCGGCGGCCACGGCCCGTACGACGCCGTCGAGCCCGGTCTCGAACGGGGCCCTGACGACGCGGGCGAGCGCCAGGCCCAGGCGCGGCACGCCGTTCACGGCGGCGTCGAGCACCCGGTCGTCGAACCTGGCCAGCGCCCCGGCCAACGCCAGCACCGGCCGGACGACCAGCCCCACGGCCGCCCGTTCCAGATACAGCCAGCCCGCGAGGAACCCGATCACCCTGCGCGGGCGAGCCGCCGCAGTCGCCACCACAGTCACCGCCGCCACCGCGACAGCCGCGCCACCGGACATCGCGAGCTCCCCCCACGCGGGCGCGACGGCCCTGGGCTCGCCCACCAGCCGCCCCCAAGCCTGGAACACCCCGGGCAGCGCCACCGCCCCCGCACCGGCCGCGACCAGGGCCAGCACCGGCAGCGGCGCCCGCTCCCAGCCCGTCACCTCCCGTACGCCCTCCCGTCCCGGCCCCGCCCGCCAGACCGCGGCCAGCGCCCTGGCCGAGTACGCGGCGGCGATCAGCCCGGCCACGACCAGCACCGCGTACAGCCCCGGCGTCCGCACCGCCGCCAGGATCGTGTCCTTGGTCACCCACAGCGACAGCGGCGGCACCCCCGCCAGCGCCACCGCCCCCACCCCGAACGCCACCCCCACCAGCCGATCCCGCCGTCCCGCCCCGCCCAGCCCGACGAGGTCCTCGGTCCCCAGCACCGCCAGCCACACCCCGGCCGCCAGGAAGAGCAGGCTCTTGACGGCCGCGTGCGCCACGAGCTGCGCGACGCCCCCCGCGACCGCGGGCACCCCGGCCGCCGCCACCATGAACCCGATCTGCGCGCACGTGGAGGCTGCCAGCAACTGCTTGAGGTCGCGCTGCGCCACCGCGACGGCCCCCAGCGTCAGCGCCGTCAGCGCCCCCGCCCACACCACCACGGAGGCCGCCCACCCCGTGGCGGCCAGCAGCGGCTGCACCCGCAGCAGCAGGTACGCCCCCGCCGCCACCATGGTCGCCGAGTGCAGCAGCGCCGAGACGGGGCTGGGCCCGGCCATCGCCCGCGACAGCCAGAACGAGAACGGGAGCTGCGCCGACTTCCCGAGTGCCGCCACCACGATCCCGGCGGCCGCCAGATCCCGCCAGGCGAGCGCGGGCAGCTCCCGCAGGGCCAGGCTGCCCCCGGCCATGGCCGCGCCGGCCGCGACGTAGAGGCCGAGGTCGCCGGTGCGCGTGGTGAGGAAGGCGAGGGCCCCGGAGCGTACGCGGGCGGGGTCGCGCCACTGGTAGCCGATGAGCGCGTACGACATCGCGCCCATGACCTCCCACCCCATCAGCAGCAGGACGAGGTCCTGGGCCGTCACGGTCACGAGCATCGCGGCCACGAAGATCAACATGAGCCCGTGGAACCTGGCCCCGCGCGTCTCCCCCGCCGCGAACACCAGCACCGCCAGCCCGGCCGCCGCCACCGTAACCACCATGACGGCCGACAGCCCGTCCACGGCGAGCCCCGCACCCGTCCCGTCGGGCAAGCCTCCGGGGAAGAACAGCCGGGCGTTCACGACGGGCCTGGTCACCGCCGCGTGCACGGCCAGCGCGAGGGTCAGCGTGGCGACCGCGATCGCCACGGGCGCGCCGGCCCGGCGCAGGAGCAGCAGCAGGCCGCCCGCCCCGGCGGGCAGGGCGGGCAGCAGCCACAGCGAGGCGTTCACCCCTTGAGGTCTCCTGCCTCGTCGGTCAGGTCAACGTCCCTGGCGCGGAAGATCGCCGTGGTGACCGCGAAGCCCATGGCCATCTCCAGGGCCATGACGGTGACGGCGACCAGCACGAGGACCTGGCCGTCGGCGGTCTGAGGGGCGACGTGCCGCCAGAGGGCGCCCCCGGCCGCGATCAGCCCGTTGATCATGAGTTCCAGGCCCATCATGAGCATGACGATGGACTGCTGGGACAGGGCGCCGTACAGGCCGACGGAGAACAGCGCGGCGGCCAGCAGCAGGAACGCCTGGAGCGTCATCGGTCGTACCGTCCCCGGTGGGTGGCGAGCACCACGGCGGAGATCATGGTCGCCAGGATCGCCACCCCGATGACGATCATCACGAGCATCTTCCCCTCCATGATCGCCAGGCCGAGCGCGTGCGTGGGGTCGGCGGGCGGGCGGCCCCGCGCCGGGGGCCACGGGGTCACGAACACCCCGGCCGCCAGCAGCACGAAGACGCCGCCCGCGATGAGGACCGCGGTCCGGTTGTCGTGCACCATCGTCATGGGCATGAGCCCGCCGGGGTTCATCATGTACATGATCATGAAGACGACCATGACCAGCATCTCCATGACCATCATGAGGATCACCAGCACGCCGACGTAGTGCAGGTCGATGAGCAGCAGCGTCCCGCCGACGGCCAGCAGCGAGACCAGCAGCGCGAACGTGGCCCGCGCCATCGAGTCGACCACGAAGACGGCCACGCCGCTCGCCACGGCCAGGACGGCGAGCGCCCAGAAGGCTCCGCTCACGGCAGCACCACGATTCCGACGACCAGCGTCTGGACGAGCGTGAGCGGGATGAGCACCACCCACGCGAACTGTGTGAACCGATCCATCCGTACGGCCGGAACCCGGTGCTTGACCAGCACCAACACGCCCAGGACCGCCGCTGTCTTGATGGCCGTCCAGGCCCAGCCGGGCAGCAGCGGCCCCGCCCCGCCGCCCAGGAAGAGCGGCACCGCGGCGGCGGCCACGACGACGAGCAGCGCGTACCGTCCGGCGGTGAACACCAGCCGATCGGGCCCCGACAGCTCCCCCGGCACGCCACCGGCCACGTTCCGCCCGACCGGCTCCCCCATCGGGCCCCAGAACGCCATCGCCAGCGCGGAAATCAGATAGACCACGAACGCGACGGGCATCCAGACCGCGAACCACAATCCCCGCTGCGCCGCCACCACGTCGCCGAACCGCAGCGACCCCGCGCCGAGCGCCACGGTGATCAGCGCGAACATGTGCGGCAGCTCGTAGCTCAGCCCCTGCACCAGGAACCGGTAGCCGCCGATCAGCGGGTTCACCGAGTTGACGCCCCATCCGACGAGCCACAGGGCTCCCCAGACGCACACCTCCATGGCGTTGAACCAGACGATCCCGACGCCGGTGTCGAGCACGGGCCGCTCGCCCACGGGCAGCACGACCGCGGCGAGGAGGGCGGCCAGGGGCAGGGCGACGACACCGGCGCGGACGAGCAGGACGTCGGACGCGAGCGTACGCCGCCGTCCCTGCACGAGGAGCCGCGCCACCTCCCCTGCCGCCGCCGCGACGGTTTCCGCGACCGCATCCCGCACCCGGCAGCGCCCCGCCCGCCGCCCACGCCGCCCAGCTCGTCCCAGCCCCGCGTCCAGCGCCGCCGCCGCCCACGCGAGCAGGGCCATCGACATCACCAGCGACACCGCCGTACCCGCCGAGTCACCCATCGGTCGCCTGTCTTGCGGGCAGCCGTTCGAGGTCCGGGTCGAGGCTCGCCACGATCAACCGCGCCACCGCCAGCTCGGTTCCGGTCAGCAGCTCGGGTAGGAGCGACAGCGCGACGGCGGCCTCCGTACCCGGCGCACACCCGTCGCCCGCGGGGCCGCCGACGGCCCGCGCGCCCGCGTCCGCCCACCTGTACGCCCGATCCAGCACGTCACCGCGCATCCACCCCGGCACTCCGGTCCCGTGCCCGACCGTCCCCAGCCCTCGGAGCATCCAGCGCAGCACCCGCGACCCGCGCACCCGCCGCGCGAGCCGCTCGCAGTCGCCCGCCACCTCGCGCCCGCCACCCCCGGCGAGCAGCAGGTCCCGCAGCCGACGGGCCTCCAGGGCCGCCCCGAGCCAGCCCGCCACGCCGAGCAGCCGCGTGAGGCCGTCCAGATGCCGCGCCGCCCACCGGCCCGCACCAGCACCCGCGCACGAGGTGGGGGGCCAGAAGGCCGCTCCCGTCTCCCCTGCGGACACGGCCCGTACGGCGGCCTCCTGGATCACGTCCCCCTGCAGCACCGTCTCGACGACGAGACCGGCGGGCCAGTCGACCAGCACCGGCCCCAGCGGCACGTGCAGCCGGTCGAGCTTCAGCCCGTCCCGGTCCGGGCCGCGCCCCGCCATGGCCACCTCGCCGTACGCCGCGCGCTCGAACCCGCCGCCGCCCCCTTCCGCCAGCGTCTCGACCGCGCCGTCCAGGGCCAGGGCCACCTCCTCCGCGGACGCGTCCGGCGCGGCGGAGACCAGCGCCCGGGGCTCCGGCAGCTCGCCCCAGACCACCCGGACCGCCTCGGACAGCTCGTCCCCGGGGGTCCCGCACACCGCCAGCACCCCGGCCTGCGCGGGGGACAGCGCGAAGGCCCACCCCCGCGCGGCGACCTCGGCCTCGACGAGCAGCCGGGCCCGCGTCCCGTACGGGCAGGCGGCGACGAGCACCCGGGGCCGCAGGGCGGCACGGCGCAGCAGCCACCCCCTCACGCCCATCGGAACGCCCCTTCCCGCCACGCGTAGAGCACTCCCACCAGCAACAACCCGAGAAAGACGAACATCTCCACCACCGCCATGGCCCCCAGCTCGGCCACGACGAGCGCCCACGGGTACATGAAGATCATTTCCATGTCGAAGGCGAGGAAGACCAGCGTCACCGTGTACCACCGCACGTGGTAGCGCGACATCGCGTGCTCCCGTGGCCGGGCCCCCGACAGGAAGGGCCCGGTCTGCGCGACCGGACCGGGCGCGAGGAGGCGGGACACCGCATACACCCCCGTGATCCCCACGGCGAGCAGCCCCACCAGCACCAGCACCGCGCCCACGAATCCGCACCGCCCGCCGTCGTTGTCGAGAGTCACGCAGAGACAAGCCGGGGTGGGCCCCGACGCGTGCCGCTCGGGAGAACGGCGTCGCGGGCCCACCCCGGCGGTCCGAGCCACCGCCGTGGAGGGAGATCACGATGACCTGGAGACCCCGGATCCGGAGATCACGACGATCCGGAGATCACGATGGTCTCCGCCGTGTCGTCCGCGGGCAGGTCCCGCTCCTCCTCCTTCCCGCGCCGCGCCGCGGCCGTGAGCCGCGACGCCGCCACCGCCAGTACCGCACCGCCGACTGCGGCGAGGAGCAGGGCGTACGCGGGCACCTCGCCCGGCTCCGACCGCGGTGGCGCGACCGGCGCCGAGACGGCCACGGGTGACGAGGACACCGGCGCCTGCCCGGCATCGGCAGGCGTCGCCCCGCCGGGCCCGAACCCGGGCGGCCGTACGGTGTCCCAGTGGGTGTCCGCGTCCGAGCGGCCCGCGGCCAGCAGATCCGACGGCACGGGATTGATCCGCAGCGGGCCGGGAACGGTGAGCGTCCCGACCCCGTACGGCTCGAACGGCCCCTGGACGCCCTCCACCCTCCACACGCCCTCGGGCACCACCACGGACGCCGCGTAGTGCGCCGCCTCCGGCAGCGCCGTCCCGTCGAACGTCACGCTCCTGCCGTCGGCCCGGGTGAACCGGAGCCCCACGGGCCGCATCCGCCCTTCGAACGGATGGGTGCCGTGCTGCAGCACCCAGAAGCCCACCGCGTACGACCGCCCGGCCTCGAACCGGGACGGGTGCGGATCCACGTACGTCATCGCCCACCCGCCGGCCGCGACGGCCGGGACCGCGGGTGCGACGCCACCGGTGACCAGAGCCAGCACCGAGGCCAGCACGATCAGGCCCTTCCTCATGGGACCACCTCCGGTGTTGGTACACCGGCCACCCGCCCGAGGTTCTCCACCCCGCGAACGCGCACCCCGAACCCCGCCCCCCGAACCCGCGCCCCGGCCCCCGCCCCCCGGACCCGCGCTCCGGACCCCGAAGTGCGAACTCCGAAGCGGAAAGTCCGGAATCGCGGCTCCGAATCGCAGCGAAGGGTGCGACATTTCCCGAAAGGGCGCGCACAATGGAGGGCCAGGGGCGAGAATTCGGCGAGGAGCGAGGAGGCTTACGCCGTTGTCCGCCGCCAGACACGAATATCTGACCGCAATGCTCGATGTGCTCGTTTACGAGAACATCCTGCTCGCCTGGCAGCGAATGCCGCTGGGCGATTACCTGATCGTCTCGCACGAGGGCGAGGAGATCAGGCTGACCGCCCAGCAGGCCGACCTGTGGACGCGGGGGGCCTTCGCGGTCTACCTCGCGCTGGTGGACCAACGCCGCATCAGCCCCCGCATCCCCGGCGATTCCCCCCACAATTAATCCGCATCCTCGAAGGCCGATAATTCCGGATAACTTCCGCCCTAACCCTGCGGTATACGGCTAGTTGCGCACCGGGTTTTCCTCCGGCGTTCGCTCTGGCGTTCGCTCTGGCGTTCGCTCTGGCGTTCGCTCTGGCGTTCGCTCCGGCGAGGATGCGTGCCGGTGGCGGCCGATCGCCCGCGACCCGCCGCCGTTCCCCGTCGTCCCCGCCCTCGGGCCCGCCCGAGGAACCGCCCGAGGGCCCTCCTCCCGACCCCGTCCGAGTACGCGTACCCGGACGGCGCCAGAGCCCTCAGGACGCCCGGCCGGTCACGCCCGGTTGTTCATGAACTGCGAGATCTTCCAACTGCCGCCGTCCTTGGTGAGCAGGAACAGCTCGCGGAAGTTGTTGTCGCCCTGCTTGCTCGTGGAACGCACGACGGCGTCCTCGGTGCCGATCGGGCGCGACTCGTCGATGGTGTACGTGGCCGACTTCATGCCGTTGCCGCCCTGGAGCTGCTTCTGGAAGAGCGTCCGGATGGCCTGGGTGCCCTCGGCCGTGGGCTGGCCGTTCACGGCGGCCACCCCGTCGTCCGCGAACGAGCTGGCGACCTGGTCGGCGTTGCCCGACTTGACGGCCTTGAAGAAGCCCTGGACCGCCGCCTCCGCCGCGCCTCCGGTCGGCGACGCCTCGCTCGTCTCGCCCGGGCTCTCCCCCGGCCCTATGGACTCCATGTCGGTGGGCGAGGCGGCCCCCTTCATCGCCTGTGAGTTGTTCCCCGAGCAGCCCGCGACGAGGAGGGCGGGGACGATCGCGGCCAGCAGGAGGGCCTTGTGCTGAAAAATCTTGCTCATGGCCGCTTTGATGCCCGCACCGGTCGACGGCGAATGCGCGGTTTAGGCACTCCGCACAACGCCTTTACCTGCTTCAGGTATTACTCACGGTAACGGTTAACGGGAACTGGCGAGACGGGTCAGAGCCGTGATCGTTGCCGTCCCGATACCAGCGGGCACGGGAGCGCCTATACCGTCCATCCAGTGCCGCGAATCCAGGCGAATCCCGAGCCACTCCCCCAGCGCGAGGACTCCGAGCGCTGCGACAACGTCGACTCCGGACGGCGTTGTGTGCTACCAGCGGCCCATCGCAGCCCGCACGTCTACCCACCGGCCGAGGCACACGCCGTGACGGCCGGAGCCTGACGCTCAGCCGCCCGCCGCCACCCGGCGCTCCGGCGCGACCTCCACGCGTCCCTCCGCCGTCACCCGCACCGGGTATACCGGCACCGACACGCCCTCCTCGTCCAGGCAGCGCCCGGTCACCAGGGAGAACACCTGCTTGTGCAGGGGCGAGGCGACCGTCGGCTCGCCCTTCCTGGTGCCGACGATGCCGCGCGAGAGCACGTACGCCCCGCTGAACGGGTCGAGGTTGCCCAGCGCGTACAGCTCGCCCTCGTAGGTACGGAAGACCGCCACCTGGACGCCCGCCACCAGCGCGCAGACGCCCCGCTCCGGCAGCAGCGCCTCGTAGGCGCAGACCGTCGCCCAGTCGGTGGCCGTGGCCGTGGCGTGGCTCATCGGGCCATCACCGGCCTGATCTGGCCGCGCTCGCCGGCGAACACGATCGACGGGTCGGGCATGCCGGGCGCGTTGACGAAGCTGACGAACCTGCCCAGCTTCTCCGGGTCCTCCAGGGTGGCCCGCCACTCGTCGGCGTACGTGGCGATGTGCCGCTCCATCTGCGCGTCGAGGTCGGCGCAGAGGCCGAGCGAGTCCTCCATGATCACCTCGCGAAGGTAGCCGAGCCCGCCGTCCAGGGACTCGATCCAGGCCGCGGTGCGTTGCAGCCGGTCGGCGGTGCGGATGTAGAACATCAGGAACCGGTCGATGGTCCTGATCAGCTCGCCGGTGGTCAGGTCGGTGGCCAGCAGGTCGGCGTGGCGGGGCTTGAAGCCGCCGTTGCCGCCGACGTACAGGTTCCAGCCCTGCTCGGTGGCGATGACGCCGAAGTCCTTCGACCGGGCCTCGGCGCACTCGCGGGCGCAGCCGGAGACGGCCGACTTGAGCTTGTGCGGCGAACGCAGGCCGCGGTAGCGCAGCTCCAGCTCGATGGCCAAGCCCACCGAGTCCTGTACGCCGTAGCGGCACCAGGTCGAGCCCACGCACGACTTGACCGTGCGCAGCGCCTTGCCGTACGCGTGCCCCGACTCGAACCCGGCCGCCACCAGCCGCCGCCAGATCTCCGGGAGCTGCTCGACCCGGGCCCCGAACAGGTCGATGCGCTGCCCGCCGGTGATCTTGGTGTAGAGGCCGAAGTCGCGGGCCACCTCGCCGATCACGATCAGCTTGTCCGGCGTGATCTCGCCGCCCGGGATGCGCGGGACGACCGAGTACGTGCCGTTCTTCTGGATGTTGGCGAGAAAGTGGTCGTTGGTGTCCTGGAGTGCGGCCCGCTCGCCCTCCAGCACGTGCCCGTTGTGCAGCGAGGCCAGGATGGAGGCCACGACCGGCTTGCAGATGTCGCAGCCCCGGCCCTGCCCGTGCCGGGAGATGAGCTCGGAGAAGGTCGTGATGCCGCGCACCCGTACGATGTCGAACAGCTCGGCCCGCGAGTACGTGAAGTGCTCGCACAGCGCCTTGCTGACCTCCACGCCCGACCTCTCCAGCAGTTGCCTGAGCATCGGCACGCAGCTCCCGCAGGTCGTGCCGGCCCGCGTGCACGCCTTGAGTCCGGGGACGTCGGTGACGCCCCGGTCGGCGATGGCCGTGCGGACGTCGCCCGCGCACACGTTGTTGCACGAGCAGACCTGGGCCTCGTCCGGCAGGTCGAGACTCGCGCCCGCCCCGCTGAACAGCAGGTCAGACGGAGCGGCGGGCAGTTCCTTGCCCACGAACGGCCGCAGCGACGCGTACGGCGTGGCGTCGCCCACGCAGATGCCGCCGAGCAGCGTCCGCGCGTCGTCGCTGACGAACAGCTTCTTGTACACGCCGCCCACCGGGTCGAGGTAGGTGACGTCGAGCGCCCCCTCCATCGCCCCGAACTGCGCCACCTCGACCCCCAGCAGCTTGAGCCTGGTGGACAGGTCGGCGCCGTCGAAGGTGGCCGAGCCGCCCGTGATCCGGTCGGCGGCCACCTCGGCCATCGTGTTGCACGGCCCGACGAGCCCGTAGGCCGTGCCCCCGGCCAGCGCGCACTCGCCGATGGCGTAGATCGACGGGTCGGAGGTGAGCATCGAGGGGCCGACCACGACGCCGCCGCGCGGGCCCACCTCCAGCCCCGCCGACCTGGCCAGCTCGTCGCGCGGTCTGATGCCGGCCGAGAACACCACGATCTGCGCGCCGATCAGCGTCCCGTCGGGCTTTCTGAGCCCGGTGACCTCTCCCGCGGCGTCGGTGACGATCTCCCGTACGCCCGCCCCGGCGTGCACGCTCAGCCCGAGCCCTTCGATGTGCGACCGCAGCACCGAGCCGCCGCCCTCGTCCACCTGACGGGGCATCAGCCAGGGACTCATCTCGACGATGTGCGTCTTCAGCCCCAGCGACCGCAGCGCGTCGGCGGCCTCCAGGCCGAGCAGTCCGCCGCCGACCACGACGCCCTCCGCGGCGTCCTTGGCGGCCGTCCTGATCGCGTCCAGGTCCTCGATGGTGCGGTAGACGAAGGCGTGCTCGGCGCCGGGCACCGGCGGCACGAACGGGGCGGAGCCGGTGGCCAGCACGAGCACGTCGTACGGCTCGGCGCCGCCGTCGGCCAGCGTGACGAGCCGGGCCTCCCTGTCGATGCCGGTGACCCGGCTGCTCAGCCTCGTCACGACACCGGCGGGCACGGGGTAGGTGAGGTCCTCTGCGCTGGTGCCCGACAGGTACGACGTGAGCGCCACCCGGTCGTACGCCGGGCGCGGCTCCTCCCCGATCACGGTGACGGTGCCGTCGAAGCCCTTGCTCGCGAGGGTCTCGACGAGCCGGTGGGCCGCCGGGCCGTACCCGACGACGACGATCCTGTTCATACGGAGACTCCTTCTTGCTCGCACAGCCAGCCGACGATGCCCTCCACGGCGTCGCGGCAGGTCCCGCAGCCGGTCGTGGCCCGGGTGGCGGCCACCACGGCGGCCACGTCCCGAGCGCCGGCCTCCCAGCACGCCCTGATCCGGCCCTTGGTCACGTTGTTGCACTGGCAGACCTTGGCCGCGTCGGGCATCAGCGTCGGGCTGTCGGTCACCGGCGCCGAGGCCGTCCCGGGGAACAGCAGTCCCGCCCGGTCACCGGGGACCGGGGAGCCGCGGTCGAAGAGCTGGGTGAGCGTGCCGACGGCGTCGCTCTCGCCCAGCAGGATCGCGCCGACCAGCCGGCCGTCGCGGATGACGAGCTTGCGGTAGGTGCCGCGGGCCCGGTGGCTGAAGCGCACCACCTCGGCGTGCTCCTCGCCGAGCTGCGTCTCACCCATCGCGGCCAGCTCCACGCTCTTGGCCTTGAGCCGGGTGACCAGCCGCGAGCCCCGGTAGAGTGCCTTGCCGCCGGTGATGACGTCGGCGGCCACGGCGGCCTGCTCCCAGGCGGGGGCGACGAGGCCGTAGACGGTGCCGTCGTGCTCGGCGCACTCCCCGATCGCGAAGATCGACGGGTCGTCCGTACGCAGTTCGTCGTCCACGACCACGCCCCGGCGCACCTCCAGGCCCGCCTCGGCGGCCAGCCCGGTCACCGGGCGCACCCCGCAGGCCAGCACCACGAGGTCGGCGGGGACCAGCTCGCCGCCGTCGAGCCGGACGCCGTCCGCCTCCACGCCGGCGGCGCTGACGCCGGTGCGGATCTGCACGCCGAGCCCGGCCAGCGTCTCGCCGAGCACCTCGCCGGCCTCGGCGTCGAGCTGCCGCTCCATGAGGTGCCCGGCCAGGTGCAGCAGCGTGACGGGCAGGCCGCGCCCGGCCAGGCCGCGGGCCGCCTCGATGCCCAGCAACCCGCCGCCGACGACCACGGCCCGGCCGGCCCGTTCGGCGGCCTCGATGATGCGCTCGCAGTCGTCGAGCGTGCGGAACGGGATGGCCCGCTCCACCCCCGGGACCGGCGGCACCACCGCGTCGCTGCCGGTGGCCAGGACCAGCAGGTCGTACGGCTCGCGCCGCCCGTACTCGGTCACCACGTGCCGGGTCTCCCTGTCGACGTGGGCGACCGCGCCGCCGAAGACGGCGGTCACGTTGTGCGCGTCGTACCAGGTGGGGTCGAGCAGCCGCACCTGTTCGGGACGGGAGCTGCCGGCCAGCACGTTGGACAGCAGCACCCGGTTGTACGGCCGGCGCGTCTCCGCCCCGAAGACGGTGATCCTGATGTGCGGGTCGCGCGCGCGTACCTCGCTGACCAGCCGCGACCCGGCCATCCCGGTGCCCACGACGACGAGTCTCATGAGTCCCTCTCCACCCTGACCGCGCAGACCTTGAACTCCGGCATCCTCGACACCGGGTCGAGTGCCGGGTTGGTGAGCCGGTTGGCGCCCTCCCAGTGGAAGGGCATGAACACGGTGTCGCGCCTGATGGCGTCGCTGATCCTGGCCACGGCCTTGCTCTCGCCCCGCCTGCTGCTGACCCTGACGACGTCCCCGGCGGCGATGCCGAGCTGTTCGGCCAGGTCGGGGTGCAACTCGACGTACGGCTCCGGGGCGGCCCGCACGAGCGGCGCGATCCTGCGGGTCTGGGCGCCGCTCTGGTAGTGGGCCAGCACCCGCCCGGTGGTCAGGTGGACGGGGTAGTCCTCGTCGGTCACCTCGGCGGGCGGCCGGTGCTCGACGGGCACGAACCTGGCCCGCCCGTCCGGGTGCGCGAACCGGTCGAGGAACGGGCGCGGCGTGCCGGGATGCCCTGGCGCGGGGCAGGGCCAGAACACGCCGGTCTCGTTCGCGATGCGTTCGTAGGTGATGCCGGAGTAGTCGGCGGGGCCGCCCTGGCTGGCCCGGCGCAGCTCGTCGAAGACCCTGACCGGCTCGGTCTCGAAGCGGTGGCCGAGCCGCTCGGCCAGCCCGGCGATCACGTCGAGGTCGCTCCTGACGCCCGCGGGCGGCGGGTAGGCCCGGCGGCGCAGCAGGACGCGGCCCTCCAGGTTCGTCATCGTGCCGTCCTCCTCGGCCCACTGAGTCACGGGGAAGACCACGTCGGCCAGCGCAGCCGTCTCGGACAGGACGAAGTCGCAGGCCACGAGCAGGTCGAGCCCTCCGATGCGCGAGGCCACGTGCTCGGCGGCCGGGGCGGACACCACCGGGTTGGAGCCGAACAGCAGCAGCGCCCGCGGCCCCTCCGGAGTGCCGAGCGCGTCGAGCAGCTCGTACGCCGACCGCCCTGGCCCAGGGATGTCCTCGGCCGGGATCCCCCAGACCCGCGCCAGGTGCTCGCGGGCCGCCGGGTCGTCGATTTTGCGGTAGCCGGGGAGCTGGTCGGCCTTCTGCCCGTGCTCGCGCCCGCCCTGCCCGTTGCCCTGCCCGGTCACGCAGCCGTAGCCGGAGCCCAGGGTGCCGGGCAGGCCCAGCGCGAGCGCCAGGTTGATGAACGCGGTGACGGTGTCGGTCCCCTTGGCGTGCTGCTCGGCGCCGCGCCCGGTCAGCACGTACGCCTTGCCCGCCGCCGCCAGCGCCCTGACCGCCTGCCGCATCTGGTGCACGGGCACCCCGGTGATCCGCTCGACCCGCTCGGGCCACCAGGAGGACAGCGAGGTGCGTACCTCCTCGAACCCGGTGGTCCTGGCGGCCACGTACGCCTCGTCGACCAGCCCGTCGGCGATGGCCAGGTGCAGCAGCCCGAGCGCCAGCGCCAGGTCCGTGCCGGGGGTGGGCTGCAGGTGCAGCCAGGCCAGCTTCGCGGTCGGGGTGCGGCGCGGGTCGACGACGATCAGGCGCGGCCCGTCCAGGTGCCGCACGAACGGGGGCATGGTCTCGGCGACGTTCCCGCCGGCCAGCAGCACGACGTCGGCGCCGGCCAGGTCGGTGATGGGGAACGGCATGCCCCGGTCCAGGCCGAACGCCCTGATGGAGGCGGCGGCGGCCGACGACATGCAGAAGCGGCCGTTGTAGTCGATCTGGCTGGTGCCCAGCGCGACCCGGGCGAACTTGCCCAGCGAGTACGCCTTCTCGTTGGTCAGCCCGCCCCCGCCGAACACGGCCACGGCGTCGGGGCCGTACTCGGCGCGGATGGCGGACAGCCGGTGCGCCACGTGGTCCAGCGCGGCGTCCCACGCGACGGGCTCGCCGTAAAGGAGGGGGGCGGTCAGGCGTTCGCCGCTGGTGAGCAGCTCGCCTGCCGTCCATCCCTTCTGGCACAGCGCCCCCGAGCCGTTGGCCGGGATGTCGGTCCGCGGGCTGATGGCCAGCTCGGGACCGATCTCCATGCCGCACTGCAGGGCGCAGTACGGGCAGTGCGTCTTCGTCACCTCAGACCCGAGCATGGGCGAGGCTCGCCACGACCCGGACCCCGACCTTGCGCGTGTAGCACCACCAGGTCAGGGCGAAGCAGGACAGGTAGAACAGCCCGAAGGCCAGGAAGGCGGGGGCCGGGGTGCCGGCCGCGGCGAACGACATGCCGAACGCCCGGTTGATGAGGAACCCGCCGAGCGCTCCGACGGCCGAGATGATGCCGATGGCGGCCGCGGCCTGGCGCTTGCCGTACAGGAGGGCGTCCTCGCCCTCGCCGCGCTCGGCCACGGCCTTGGCCTGGAAGATGGCCGGGATCATGCGGTAGGTGGAGCCGTTGCCGATGCCGGCGGTCAGGAAGAGGAGCTGGAAGGCCAGGAAGAACGCCCAGAAGCCGCCCCCTTCGCCGGCCAGCCAGACCAGCAGCACCCCGCCGCCCATGGCCGCGAAGTTCCACAGCGTGACGGGCGCGCCGCCGAGCCTGTCGGCCAGCCAGCCGCCGACCGGCCTGATCAGCGACCCGACGAGCGGCCCTGCGAAGGCCACCGCGGCGTACGGCGCGTCGGGGAACAGGCTCTGGCTCAGCAGCGGGAACGCGGTGGAGTAGCCGATGAACGAGCCGAACGTGCCGATGTACAGGAACGACATGATCCACGTCTGCGCCCGGCCGGCCACCGCGAGCTGCTCGCGCGGGTCGGCCTTGGCGCTGGTCAGGTTGTCCATGAAGAGGAAGGCGCAGATTCCGGCCACGACGATGAACGGGATCCAGAACCACCCGGCGGCGGCCAGCCCGAGCGAGCCGATGACCAGCGGCATGACGAGCTGGACCGAGCTGACGCCGATGTTGCCGCCCGCCGCGTTCAGGCCGAGCGCGACACCCTGCTTGTCGCGCGGGTAGAAGTAGGTGATGTTGGCCATGCTGGAGGCGAAGTTCCCGCCGCCGAGCCCGGCCAGCGCCGCGATCACCAGGAAGAGCCAGTAGGGCGTGGCCGGGTTGTTCACCGCGACGCCGAGCGCCACGGCCGGGATGAGCAGCAGCAGGGCGCTGACCACGGTGAAGTTGCGCCCGCCGAACCTGGCCGGGCCGAAGGTGTAGGGCACCCGCAGCACCGAGCCGATCAGGTTCGGCAGGGCGACCAGCCAGAAGAGCTGGTCGGTGGTGAACTCGTACGACCCCATCCTGGTCGCCACGATGCTCCACAGGGTCCACACGGTGAAACCGAGGTGCTCGGCGGCGATCGAGAAGATCAGGTTGCGCCGTGCCACCCGCCTGCCTGAGCTCTCCCAGAAGGCGGGGTCATCGGGGTGCCACTCGGCGATCCAGCGCGCCATCGACCTCTCCTACGCTCGGCGTCCAGGATCCCCAAGGTAGGAAGCGCTCGTTACGCACTCTGACCGTGCGTGGCCGTGCGTTCGTTACGAGTGATTCACCGCGGTAACACGTCACGCACAAGCGTCACGCCGGAAACACGCTCGTAATGATCGGTTATCGGACACCGGCAGGACCGGCGCCGGGTGTGCGGCGCCGGGTGCGCGGCGGCCCTGTCGCTCAGCCGCGCCACTCAGCCGCGTCGCTTGGCCAGGTCGCGCAGCGGCCCGTCGGTCAGCCGGTACCGGTACCAGTCGTCCTGGTTGACCGCACCGAGCTTCTCGTAGAAGGCGATGCTCGGCTCGTTCCAGTCGAGGACCGCCCACTCCAGGCGCTGGTAGCCGCGTTCGGCACAGATCTCGGCCAGCCTGCGCATGAGGGCCGCGCCGTGGCCGCCGCCGCGGTGCTGGGGGCGTACGTACAGGTCCTCCATGTAGATGCCGTGCACGCCGCGCCAGGTGGAGAAGGTCAGGAACCACAGCGTGAAACCCACCACCTCGCCGTCCTGCTCGGCGAGGTGCGCGAAGGCGGCGGGGTGTTCGCGGAAGAGCGTGTCGTGGAGCTGCTCCTCGGTCACGCGCACCTCGTGGGCGGCCTTCTCGTACGCGGCCAGCTCTTTGATCATGCTGACGATCGCGGGCACGTCAGCGGGTGTGGCAGGACGAATCATGGGATTCAGGGTACGTGCCCCCCGAACCCACCCCAGGGCACGTTCCCCGTCCGGGACACTGGTGCTGCTCCTATGCGTTCGAGAAAGGTTGGGCACCACCTATGGAACAGCGCGTGTTGGGACGTACCGGACGCCAGGTCGGAGTGGTCGGCCTCGGGGCCTGGCAGCTCGGCGCCGACTGGGGCGAGGTGAGCGAGGCCGAGGCCGCCGCCACCCTCCAGGCCGCGGTGGACGCGGGCGTCACGCTCATCGACACCGCCGACGTGTACGGCGACGGGCGCAGCGAGCAGATCGTCGGCCGTTTCGCCAAGGACCGCCCGGGGCTCACCGTGGCCACCAAGATGGGCCGCCGGATGGAGCAGATCCCCGCGAACTACGTCATGTCCAACTTCCGCGCCTGGAACGAGCGCTCCCGCCGGAACCTGGGCGTCGACACCGTCGACCTGGTCCAGCTCCACTGCCCGCCGACGCCCGTCTACTCGACGGACGCGGTGTTCGACGCGCTGGACACGCTGGTGTCGGAGAAGAAGATCGCCGCGTACGGGGTCAGCGTGGAGACGTGCGAGGAGGCGCTGACCGCGATCGCCCGGCCGGGTGTGGCGACGGTGCAGATCATCCTCAACGCGTTCCGGCTCAAGCCGCTCGAACGCGTCCTGCCGGCCGCCCGCGCCGCCGGGGTGGGCGTCATCGCCCGGGTCCCGCTGGCCAGCGGGCTGCTGTCGGGCAGGTACGACGAGCACACGACGTTCGCGGCCGACGACCACCGGAGCTACAACCGGCAGGGGGAGGCATTCGACGTCGGGGAGACGTTCTCGGGCGTGGACTTCGCCACGGGCCTGGAGGCGGTGCGCCGCCTGGCGCCGTTGGTGCCCTCCGGCGTCACGATGGCCCAGTTCGCGCTGCGGTGGATCCTCGACCAGGAAGGGGTGTCGGTGGTGATCCCCGGTGCCAGGAACCCCGGCCAGGCCATGGCCAACGCGGGGGCCGCCGCCGTACCGCCGCTGGACGCCGCCACCCTGGAGGCGGTCCGCGGCGTCTACGACGAACTGATCAGGCCACAGGTCCACGACCGCTGGTGACCGCGGCGCCGTCGCACCGCCCTCCGGCCTCCCCATCGGGAGGCCGGGGCCCGGACGTTTGGTGCTCCAGTTGGCCCCCGGCTGGAGCCCTGCCAGGTTAATAGCCGACTGTCCGATTTGCATAGGTTTGCTGCGCAGGAACTTTCCGGCCGCATTTTCCGCGAGTGAAGCCCGGCGACAGGTCCCGCCCCAGGAGACCCACAGGCCGAACACCCAGGATCGCCCCCTTCAAGACCCATCACTACCACTGTCATTGACTTTAAGTAGTCGTTCGATTACTAATCGTTGAGTCATGTTCGCGGCAGGAAGGACCACACACACCATGCGACGCGTTCTCACCGCCCTGACTCTGGCTTGCTGCGCCTTCGCCACGGCCGCCCCCGCCCAAGCAGCCGCCCCGGCCGGCAACGCCCCCTCCTGCGTGGTCGTCTGGCAGACCACGGGCACCGTCACCAAGACGGGCTACGCGCGCAACGACTGCTCCTCGACCCTGCGCCTGAAGATCATCTGGGCCCGCGGCACCGACGGCGATTGCCGTACCGTCCGCCCCGGCGGGACCATCTGGTCCAAGGTCGCCCGAGGCGTCCGCACGTTCGACGGGGCCAACACCTGCTGACCCCCGGGCGCCGGGCAACACCGCGGGCGCCCACAGCGTCCAGGAGGAGGGCGGACACCCGGCGGGAGATCCTGCCGGGCGTCCGCGCGAGCGAGGCGGCTCGCCGTCACCACGCGCCGACGCGCACGAGGACGTCGACCGATTCGAGGAGATCACCCGGGAGATCTGGCCCCGCCTGCCCTCGATCTACTAGTTTCCTGCACGTTCAGGGCACACCGAGGTATTCGACGTAGACGGGGTCCTCGCCGAAGGTGACGACCTCCAAGGGGCGTAGGCGCCGTGACGTGCCGTCCAGGCGGCGCAGCTCTGCCGCCTCGCGTACCGTGGTCTTCGCCATGCCGCCGATCGACCAGACAACGGCGGCACGGCGGGTGTTGCCGGCATCCGTGACCAGGAACTCGCACCGCCACACGTTCGCGGGCATCCCGATGGCGCTCCCCTGCCCGCACGAACGACTGCGGGCCTCGGCCAACCAGCCCTGCAGCCGCTCGACCGCCAGCGCCGCCTCGGTCGGCTCGCCGCCCACGGCCTGCAGCACCAGGGGCAGCTTCGTGCCGCCCCAGTTGTAGAAGTACATCCGTTCGAGGTTCAGGTCGCGCGCGTAGATGCCGGCGAGGAAGTAGCGTACGGCGAAGTCGCGGGCGGTGAGCGCGTCCAACGGCCGGTCCAGCGGGAGCATGTAGGTGGTGCCCGTGCTCCACAGCGGCGGATGCGCCCCGGCCTCGTGCAGCACCTTGTAGGCGACGTCCGCGAGTTCGAGCATGGTTTCCGGCGGCTCGGACGCGCTGCGCTGATGCAGTTTGACACTGGCCACGTCGCAGTGGGCATACCCGCCGAGCTCGGCGAAGCGCCGCATGGCGTCGCGGCCCTCGTGGGACCACAACTGGCCCATCCCCGGGCATACGACGTCGGCGTCCGGGTCGGCGGCCCGGATGATCCGGCTGGCGCGGCGGGTCATCTCCGCCAGCGTGCCGAGGTCGCCGTTGAAGAAGCGGTCGTCGTTGCCCAGCACCCACAGCTCGTACGCCTCGATGCGCCCGGTGTAGCGGCGGACCGTGGCCCGTACGAACGCCTCCCAGTCCTTGAGGTCGTCGGGCGGGGCGGCGCGGGCACCGTCGGGATAGGGCGCGGGCGGACCGTCGGGGCTGGCCCAGCCGGGTGTGCCGCCGAAGACGAACAGCACCGGCAGCCGCGATCGCTCGGCGCCGGTCACCAGCCGGTCGAGCGTCGCCCAGTCGTACTTCCCACGCGCCCGCTGAATCTGCGACCACCGCGTCGCACTGTCCCACAGCCGCACGGCGCCCACGCGGAAGGACGGCATGTCCCCGGTGGCGCTGTTGACGGTGACCCCGAACAAGGTGTGCGGCACGGGAGCCGGCGGCAGTGCCCAGCTCGGCCCCGTGATCTGCTGCGCCTGCCCGCGCGCGGCCGTCAGGGGCGGCGAGGAGCCTACCTGCGAGATGAGCAGGCTCACGAGGACCAGCCCGACGCCTGCCCAGGTCGCCGCGTGCCGGCTGCCCTGCCAGAACGGCCCCCGCCTGGGCGGCTCCGACCTGACCGGCTCGGCAGGCGGGTGCGAACCAGGCGGCGGATCGTCTGTCTCCTCCGCCTCGGCGGTCGCCAGGATCCAGAGCCGGTGCAGGCGGACCAGGTCGGCCCGATCCGCCCGGCACGCGAGGGCGATCTGCTCGACCGTCGCGAAATTCGGCGGAATTATCTCGCCGGAACAGTATCGATGGACGGTCGATTTACTGGCATTTATCCGCCGGCCGATCCATTCGTAACTGCGCCCACTCCGTCCTTTGATCTCCCGCAGGAGTCGCCCCAGTTCTTCGGCACGCGATTGTGCGCCCACGGGCTTCTCCAGGATCTCGTGATGACACGCTCCATCATGCTACCCCCGTCCGCGAAACGTCCCAGAACACCATCGTTCTCCCAGGTCAGAGCGCATAGTACGTCCCGAGCTTCCCACCTTTGACCCGAGGCGTCGACAGACGGGCAACGGCCTTGGCACGCTTTCGTCCATGGCCGCCGGCATCCGCTTCCGAAGGGAATAACCAACAATGCGTACAAGAAAGTCAGCGGCATCCGCCGCCGTGGCGGGAACGACCGCATTGGTCGCCTGCCTGATGGGCACTTCACCCGCGCACGCCGATCCGCCGCCTCCGGAAAAGTCCATCATCATGTCGGATACCCCACCTCCGGGCGAGGTGGCTCCGCTCAGCCCATCGTGCGGAGGCGTCACCAACCCGTGCGGCATCGCCTACAACCGCACCGGCTCCACGCTCCAACTCAGCAGGGACGCGAGCAGTCACTTCTACTGCGGCGCCAAGGGCCCCTACCGTGATCTGCCCAACGGGCGCAACTCCAACGCCTACGGGTCGCCGCACTGGCCCGACGTGGACTGCGTCCGGTCCCGCAGCCACTGGATCGTGACGAACGGCCGGGTCTATCCTCCCGGCGAATGGATCAGGATCTGGACTTCCAAGTGGTTCTACGGGGCCTGACCTCAGCTCCGACGCTGACCGCCGGGCAGGACCGACTGCTCGGCGGTCCCAACGTCACCGGCCGCATGGACTTCACGCCGATACCCGGGGGCGGCGTCGTTCAGATCCAGCCCCGTTCGGCGGCGATGCGCGCGGCCTCGTGCCGGTTCGCGGCGCCGAGCTTGGCGATGGCGGCGGCGAGGTAGTTCCGCACGGTCCCGCGGGAGAGCGAGACGCGTTGCGCGATCTCGTCGATGGGCGCGCCGTCACGCGCGAGGGCGAGGACATCGGTCTCGCGCGGGGTGAGCGGAGAGTCGCCCGCGCCGATCGCCTCGGCCGCCAGCTCGGGGTCGACGTGCCGTCCGCCGCTCGCGACCTTTCGTACGACGTGTGCGAGGGTACGCGAGGAGACGGTCTTCGGCAGGAAACCGCGCACACCCGCGGCGAGCGCCGTCTTCAGATAGCCGGGACGGCCGTGCGAGGTCACGATGACACAGCGGCACTCCGGCAGCGCGATCGCGAGCCGCCTGGCCACCTCGATCCCGTCGGGCTCGGGCATCTGCAGGTCGAGCAGGGCCACGTCGGGACGGACCCGCAGAGCCGTCGCGATCGCCTCGTCACCGGACGCCGCCTGCCCGACGACCTCGAAGTCGTCGTTGAGGTCGAGGAGCCCGGCGATGGCGTCGCGGATGAGATGTTCGTCGTCGGCGACGAGGATGCGGATCACGCGCGGTCTCCCTTCGGGAGCGGGATCGTGGCCTCGAGCAGGAACCAGGCACCGTCGCGGCGCGTCGCGATGTGCCCTCCGATCGCCCGGATCCTCTCGGACATGGCCCGCAGCCCCGTACCGGCGTTGAGGTCGGCCGCAGTGAACCCGTCGGATACAGGGGACCCGTCGGACACAGCGAACCTGTCGGACATAGTGGACCCGTCGGACCCCTCGGCCGTGGCGGACCCGTCGGACGCGGCGGTCTCCGTGAAGCCGACGGATTCTGCGCCGTCGTTCGCGATCGTGAGCAGCACCTCCCCGTCCTCCCTCGCCGTCGCGAGCGTGACCTGCGTCGCCGCCGAGTGGCGCAGCACGTTCGTGACGCCCTCGCGGACGACCCACGCCAGCGCCTCCGCGCACTCCTCCGGCACGGGGTCACCGGTCACCGTGCAGCGGATCCCTGCGGAGCCGAGCAGCGAACGCGCGCCCGACACCTCGCCGTCCCAGGTCGTGCGCAGCTCGCCGCGCACGACGCGGCGCACCTCGCTGCCCGCCTCCTCGGCGAGCCGCCGGACGCCGGTGATCTCGTCGGCCGCCTGCTCGTTGCTGCCGCGGCGGACGAGTTCGGACGCCAGCTCGCTCTTGACCGCGATCGTCGCGAGGGTGCGGCCGAACACGTCGTGGAGGTCGCGCGAGATGCGCAGGCGTTCGTTCGCGAGCGTGAGGGCGGCGCGATCCTCGTGCGCTCTCTGCAACTCGCGCAGCACCCGCAGCATCCACGCGCTCGACCAGCCGGCCCACAGGATGACGCTGATCGCCAAGATCCCGACGATGAGCAGCGGAAGGTCCACGACGGCCACGAGCGGGACGGCCAGGACGAGGATCGCCGCGTTGAGGTAGAGCATCCGCCGCGCGTCGAGCACGGGCACGAAGCTCGCGCCGACCGACCCGATGGCCACCGCGACCGTCACGCCCATCACGGGGCTCGCAATCGCGACGGCCACGACGACGAGCCCCACGAGGGCGAGCCCCCACGCGACGGCGACGCCGACCGGGAGCCGCCGGGCATGGCCGCTGAGGACGTCGAAGCTCCACCGGCTGACGAGGACGTTCCCGGTGACGAGGGCGAGCGTGAGCCCGAGCGCCACGAGACGCGTCCCGTCGAGCGGGCCGGCGTTCGCCATCCCGCCGAGGAAGGTGACGATCGGGGCCGAGACGACGACGTACGTGGACCAGCGCACGTAGTTCTCGAATCGACGCGCGCTGGTCGCCGACCACTCCCCCATGAGCCTCATTCTGCCGTCAATGGCTCAGTCCTCCGTCCCGCGTGCCAGGCGACGAGCGACCGGAGCGCCACCGTACGTGACGGAGGAGAGGCGGATCACCGTGACCAGCGGGCCCGGCACGACGGCCCCGATGACACTGCGAACCCCGAGGACACCGCCGAACGTGATGGCGACTCATGCCTCCACCCTTCCGCCACGCGTGATCACGGAAAAGTGCCGCCACTCACGCGTTCCTCAGCGATCCACACAGGTCAGGCATGACGGATGTCATGCGCCGGCGAAGTCCGCGGCGGCATCCCACGAGCCCCACGCCCAGTCACCACTCCCGGTCACAACACCCGTCCACGTCCGACCACCAGACCGGCCCCGTACACCCCCGACGGAGGCGCGCCTTCCCTGGCGTCAGCGCACGAACCCATTCACGATCAGCGGCAGCGACGCGTCCAGCCCGGCGACATCGAGCACACCGTCGTCCTGCGTGTCACCGATCGTGTGCCCGGCGGCGGTCATCGCGGCCACGACGACGCGGACGTTCGGGTTGACCGTCCGGCGGTAGGACTCCAGCGCCTGCGTCGGATGGGACCGCCCTGCCCACGTCTCGTTGTCGGTGAAGACCACGATCCCGTCCACCTCCATCCGCCGTTCACGCGCCCACGTGAACGGCAGCGACAGATCGGTGCCCCCGCCGGACGGCCGCCACGCCGAGATCTCGCGCAGGTTGGTACGCGGGGTCACCTTCGACGCGTGCACACGCGTGTCGACCTCGATGACGTGCACACCGCCCCGCTCGATACGGGCGAGCATGACGGCCATGGCGTTGCCGACCTCGTACGGCGACCCGATCGGCGAGCCGCCCACCCGGACACCGCTGCTCCACGTCATCGACCCGGACGAGTCCACCGCGACCAGCAGCCGCTTCCCCGACGGTTCGACCGTGCCGAACGACAGCTCGTACGTCTCCTCCAGCGCGTCCAGGATGGCCGGGACCGGACGCCAGGTCTGGCGGTCGGCGCGCGGGTTGGGCTGTGCCTGTCCGGAGGCGTAGACGCGCAGGGCGAGCCACGCGTCCATGGGGTGGATGCGGGCCCTCAGCAGCGCGTCCCGGTCGGTGAGCCGGGCCGCGGCGCGGCGCGTGGCCTCGCCTGTCGGCTCCAACGTGCCGAGCCGGGTCATCCTGGCGAGGTTGCGGAGGAGCGCGGTCATGCCGATCGTGCCGACCAGCGCGTCCCAGACCGCGGGCTCCCTGAGCATCGCGTCGGGCAGGAACTCCCACGGCACCCGCTGATCGGACACCACCCGAACGGCCTCGTCGACGCTCGTCACGGCCTTGGCCGTCAGGAAACGATCCACCGCGGGCAGCGCCTCGCGAGCCTGCTCGTCGGTGACGTTTCCGGCGATCCACCCGAACAGCGTCCTGCGCTGCTCGTCGTCGGCGGCGGGGTGGGCGATGCGCAGCACGTCGCGCAGGTCGAAGCTCTCGCCCTGCGGGGTCCTGCGCTGCCGTGCCTTGCACGCCCTGAACGCCACCTCGTCCGCGGTGCCCGTCAGGAACCAGGAGCCGAGAGCGGTCCGCAGCGACCGCCCGGCCGTGGGCGCGACACCGCGGGCGGTCGGCTTGCCGCCCAGGTTCTTGTAGTAGCCGAAGAACTGGGCCAGATGGTCCGTCGTCCGCGCCACCTTCGCCAGCGCCGCCTTGGCCGCCTGCCGGGTGTCGGCGTCGCCCTTCGCGTAGCAGGCGGCCAGCGCGAACAGCGCGGGACGCTGCTTCGGCGCCCGCGGCGGCCGAGCCGTCGAGATGCCGGTGAGCAGGGCGACGACGCGCGGCCCGTCGGCGGCGATCGCCTGGAACAGGACGTCCGCGTTGTCGGCGGTGAGCTTGTCCGCGCCGACGTAGTAGGTGCCGCCCGTGGTGCCGAGGATGAGGAAGTCCTCCAGCTTGGTCCACAGGTCCTTGTCGAAGACGTAGCCGCCGGCGGCGTTGCGCACCTGGTCGCCACGGCCGGGGATCGGCCGCGTCTGCGGGGTGGCGAGCGTCGAGACGTTCGCGAGGGGGTCACGTGCCATTGTCTGCTCCTTCCGTTCGACCCGCCGCCCACGGGCGGATATGAGAAAGGGGAGAGCGGATGTGGTGGCGTGCACCGGTGTCTTCGGTGCTCTACCGCTGAGCTACGCGAGGCCGTTGATCCCCGCGGCAGGGATTCGAACCCTGCGACACCCGGCACCCAAGGCGATAACCGATGTACTTCGACCCGCTCTCCCCCGGTGCTCGTCAGCCTTGCCGCTGGCACGGATGTGGCGCACCAACCGGATGCCCTGGCCAACTGGGCGACGGCCCCCCGAAGAGGGGCCGAAAGGAATCGAACCTCTGATAACCGATCTGGATTCGACCCGTGCCACCGGCAAGGATGACGAGCGGTCAGGTCCGGAACCGGAACGGATATGGGAGACCCACCGGCGTTTTGGCGCTCTACCAGCTGAGCTACACGAACCCGAAGTCCGTGACGGGACTCGAACCCGCGACTACCCGATTACGAGTCGATAACCGATGAGATTCGACCCGTGCCGGCACCAGACCTGACCAGCCCGCACAACCAAGAAAGACACGAACGCGAGGAAACGGGCACCGGAGCAATCCCGAAAGAATAACCGCCGCCCATTCGCTCCGTACCTCTCCAGGTCTTGCGAACTGCCCCCAACGGTAGCGAACAACATGATGCGTCACACCTGAATATCCATCCCCCAAAAACCCGTCACGCGGCCACAAACGACATTCGACACACTCGCTCGGACGCCCTCGGCGCGGACATCATCTACACAACACAACCCCCGCCCACATCCCGCAGCCGGAGCACCGCTGCCGAGGACAACCCGAAACCCCAGGACACACCGTCGGCAGGTACTGTCGGTGGGCTCTGCCATGATCGCCGCATGATCACGCCCCCCGGCGACTACGCCTGGTTCACCGATTCCGGCCTCGCGGAGGCTTACAGTTTCATCTTCGTCCGCGGGCTCACACCAGAGCAGCTCATAGCCCGGATGGGCGGCCGAGTGGAAGACTTCTCCAGGATGACGTTCGACGAGTCGATCGGCACCGGCACCCACTACGGCTACGAGACCGAGTTCGTCGCGGTCATGGCCGTCGACGACTGGGCGTTCGTCGCGCAGTCCAACAGTTCGCTCGGCGCGGACGACGAGTTCGTCGTGCCGCTGTCGGCGGGCACCCGCCTGGTCTCCCTCTACCGCCTCGACATCAAGGGCCTTGAGGAGTTCCGCTGGATCGAGGACGGGGAGATCCGGTTCGCCTTCTGGGCCCAGGAGGGCTACTCCGAAGAGGTTCCCGACGAACTCGTGGAGACCATGGAGCAGATCGAGCGCGACTATCGGGACAAGTACCAGCTCTACCGAGGGCCGGGGCTGGTCCTGATCGAGCACCTCACCGGGATCAAGCTCACACCCCAACTCCTGGAGGGGTCCGCTTTCCTGTCCGGAGTCATCACCAAGCCGCCAACTGCGACGTAAGCGTGCCCCTTGAGGCCAGGCAGTTTTAGGGGCTTTGCCGTCCATGGCCCACCCGAATGCTTCCCGTTCGCAGAGGCGCTGTCAGCAGTCGTGGATGGAACGACGGCAGACGGCGGTTCTGCGGCGGCTCCACCTATCGTGACTGGGTGACCACTGCACCAGGGCTCCACCAGGCGCTCACCGACCCGCCGCCGCGTCCGCTCCCCCACCGGGCCGAGCAGTTGTTACGCGAGCTGGACGCGCCACCCCGCCTGGCAGCCCACCTGCGCGCCGTCCACGACACGGCCCTCGACCTGCTCTCCTGGCTGGCCGAACACCACCCGGAGGTCGCGGTGGACAGGGAAGCGGTGCTGTTCGGCGCAGCCACTCACGACATCGGCAAATGCCTCCATCCGGGCGAACTATCGGGCCCAGGATCGCGGCACGAGCCCGACGGCCACCGCCTGCTCCTGTCCATGGGCGTGCCGGAGCGCCTCGCCCGCTTCGCACGTACCCACGCGAGCTGGGACGATCCCAAAACAACGCTGGAGGACCACCTGGTGAGCCTGGCCGACAAGGTATGGAAGGCCAGACGCACACCGGACCTGGAGCAACTCGTCGTGGACCGGCTCGCGCGCGAGGCGCCGCCCTGGCAGGTCTTCATGCGGTTGGATGACGTACTCACCACGATCGCCGACGGCGCCGACGCACGCCTCGCCTTCCAGAACGCCTACCCGATCACCACGCAAGCCCCTAGATGACCAAGCACCCCGTCATCCCCGCAGGAACTGAACCTGCCCTGACATCCGCGAGCCACTACGCGAACTGAGATCGAGGCGGCTTCCGACGTCACCCGGACAGTCACTCAGCAGGTGAGCCGGCGACGTGCCCACGATCGTTCCGGCAGAACGCCCACCGACTGTCCGGCAGAACGCCCACACACTCGCTGGCAGATTGCCCATGAAGCTGCTCTGGCCTGCGACAATCTGTCCGACTGTGATGAAGACCAACTTGTTCCCACGCCGCGCACGGGCCATGGCGTGTGGGCGGCTCTGGCCGACACACAGGTGGTCGTCGTCAACGGTGCCAGGCAGGTCGGCAAGAGCACACTTGCCAGGCTGATCGCCGACCAGGCCGACAACGCCCGTCAGCTATATCTCGACGACCCGGCGATCCTGGCCGCGGCCGAGGAGGACCCCGTCTCCTTCCTCCGGCACGACGGGCTTCTACTGATCGACGAGATTCAGCGAGCTCCGCGACTCCTCCTCCCGATCAAGCACGAGGTCGACAAGGATCCACGGGCGGGCCGCTATCTCCTCACCGGCTCCGCGCGCCTGTTGGGCCTACGCGATCTCCCAGACGCCTTGCCCGGCAGAACGGAGACCATCGAACTGTGGCCGCTTTCCCAAGGGGAGATCGACAACGCTCCAGACGGATTCGTCGATCACGTCCTCACCCATGAGACCTCGACACCGCCATGCGCTCCTGCCCTCTCCGTAAGCATGACTACGTCGACAGAGCCTTGCGTGGCGGCCACCCGGAGGCGGTCCGGCGAGAGCCTGGCCGCAGACGCAACAGGTTCTTCGACTCGTACATCACCGACGATAACCCGGGACGTGCGCCAGATCTCCGACATCGAACGCCCAGCAGAGATGCGCAGGCTTCTGAGCATCGTCGCGGCCCGGATGGGAGGGCTGGCGGTGGCCCAGTCGATCGCGGGCGACGTGGGCCTGCCCAGGATGACGCTCTCCCGCTATCTCGACCTTCTGGAACTGGTCTTCGTCATCAAACGCATACCGGCCTGGTCGTCGAACCTCACCCGCCGCGCGATCTCCACCCCGAAGTTGCTCGTCACGGACACCGGGCTTCGCGGGCGCCTCATCAGCATGTCACCCGAACGCGCCAGAGACGTCACAGCCCCCATCGGGCCACTCCTTGAGAATTTCGCGATCGGAGAAATAGCTCGTCAACTGACTTGGGCCAACGAACCCGTCCAACTGTTCCACTACCGAGACCGCGACAAGGTGGAGGTGGAGGTGGACATCATCTTGGAGCATGCGTCCGGGGAAGTGATCGGCATTGAGATCAAGGCCGCGGAAACAGTGCGAAGCGACGACTTCCGCGGACTGCGCCATCTGGCAGACCGGCTGGGCTCACGATTTCGTGCCGGCTTCGTCCTCTATACCGGCGAACAGCCCCTGGCTTTCGGCGAGCACCTCCGAGCACTCCCCATGGCATCCCTGTGGACGACAGGAGGCACAACCGAAGTCTGACGACATGATGGGCAAGCCGCCGCCGTAGGCGCAGGGTGGGCGGCACTGGGTTCGAACCAGTGACCCCGCGCTTGCAAGAGTGGTTATTCGATCATTGGAGCTGGCGTATTTGCTGGTCAAACCTACGTTCGGTGTGCGCTCATGTGCATGGTCGCGCTGTGGTGGGCGTCCTTGGTGTCACTCGGTTTGTCATTCAGCGCACTCCACTGCACCACCGTCCCCACTCCTCAGCCAATCACGGTTTGTGAGTAGGGAGGCTTCACCGCACCAACGTCTGGCCTCTGCCTTACCGCGCCTCTACGATCATCTCTGTGACGGGGCGAAATGTGTGCTTAACCGCTGGTGCGGTGATCCTGATTTTAGCTGGGTACGGCGCTCTGACCGTCAACTCAGCAGTGAATATCGGCAAGGCTGTCGTCTTCGCCATTGTGGGCGTAGGCTTCATGATCGGTGCTGTAGCGCTGGCCGTTGGAGTGGACAACCGACACCGTAGACGCCCTCCGCAGCCGAAAAGCAAGTCGACGCACCCAAGCCATGGGGTACGGCTGTGAGTCATCTGATGATCGTCGGCTTCCACACGTCTGTCCGCCGTCGTCACACCCGAAGAGGTAGCGGGGCAGCCCCCAGTCGTGCGCCCGGTGTCATGGCCGTGATGGAGGCTCAGTCGCCACCGCGTTGATCGTGGCCCACTCGGTCGGGTAATCCGGCCGCACCTCGACAACCATCCGCACCGCTCGACGGCGCGGCTCGGGCGGGGTAGGGAGACTTACCGGCCATGGACTCGATCCTCTCAAGAGATCAAGTCTCCACCGAAGCCGGGGCGATTCACAGGCCAAAAGCGCCTGCCTGGTATCGGGTGGATCAGCTGGGTGACGAAGGTACCCTGCCCCGAACTGGCCCCCCTCGGCGGCTCATTTGACGGGCCCGTCCGAGGTCGGAGACGTGCAGGATCTCAGCTGTCTAACGTTGCTTGAGGCGGAGTGCTTCTTTGCGGGTCTCAACCTGGATGGACCGCTCGCGCTCCAGCCACTCTGGGTTTTCCGCTTTCAGCGCATCGATCTCAGCGGTGGTGAGCGGTCCGGTGATCCCGCCTCTGGTCAGGCCGGAAGTGGAGACCCTGAGCTTTGCGGCGACGACCTGCTTGGGGTGCGGGCCGTTGCGGCGCAGCTCAGTAAGCCAGGCGGGTGGCGTCGACTGCAGCTCGTTCAGCTCGTCCCTGGAGACGACACCCGTCTGAAACTCGGCGGGAGTGGCCGAGAGGAGGACACCCAGCTTCTTGGCCGCGGTCGCGGGCTTCATCGTCTGGGTGGTCTTCGGTTTGGGCGAGGTCATGGAGTAAAGATTAGTCAGTCGGAACGGGTTCCCTGACATCGGTACTCTGAGGAAGTGACTGATGGGGAGACCGGCAGTGTGTTCCGGCTGGCGTACGTGCCCGGGGTGACACCCGCGAAATGGGTCAACATCTGGTCCGAGAGGGTGCCCGGCGTGCCGATTACCCTGGTCGCGGTTCCCGCCGCTGAGGTGGTGGGACTCCTGCGGGACGGCGGCGCCGACGCCGGATTCGTCAGGCTGCCCGTCGACCGGGACGGGCTCAGCGTGATTCCTCTCTACATGGAGACCACGGTGGTCGTCGTACCCAAGGACCACGCGGTGGCCGCGGCCGACGAGTTGGCCATCGCCGACCTGACCGACGACGAGGTGCTCCATCCTCTGGACGACACCATCGAGTGGACGGTCCGGCCCGGGCTGCCCGCGTTCACCCGCCCGGCCACCACGGCGGACGCGGTCGCGCTGGTAGCAGCCGGCACTGGGCTTCTCCTGGTTCCGCAGTCGCTGGCACGCCTCCACCATCGCAGAGATCTCACCTACCGGCCGGTGCTGGACGCGCCGCAGTCTCAGGTCGCGCTGGCCTGGCCCACGGACGCGACCACTGACCTGGTGGAAGATTTCATCGGCATCGTCCGCGGCCGGACAGTGAACAGCTCGCGGGGTCGTGCCCCCGCCTCCCCCTCGGAGAAACCGGCACAGCGGCGGGCACAAAAACCCGCACGGGATGGCTCCGGTCGCAAGGCCGTGCCGGCTAGCCGTAAAAGGAAGGGCCACCGGCCTCGGTGACCCGCAGCCCCGGACCTCCGCTTCGGACCCGGCAACAAATGTGGCCGACCCGGTCTCAACTGGACTGACCTCCCGGCCCGGACGGTCAGCGTTCGGCAACAGCATGTCGAGCTCGACACGGGCGAACTCCTTGTTGGCCCGCCAAGTCCCGTGCGGGAGTCCGTACAGTCGCAATCCCGGAAGGGATCATCGCAGCGCTTCGCGACCACCTCGACCGGTTTACCGCCCCAGAGGCCGACTCGCTGCTCTCCACCGGCTCACGGGGCGGCATCCTCCGCCGCAGCAACTTCCGGCGCGCGGGCAAGCGGAACGAGAGCACAAGGAAGATCGTCTTCCCGGGTCGGCGCTTCCGTGATCTTTGGCACACCGGCAACACGATCACTGCGAGACTCAAGGATCTCATGGAGCGTATAGGGCATGGCTCGGTCCGGGCCGCGCTTGTCTACTGGCGCAGTACGGCGGAGGCTGACCGCAGGATCGCCGATGGGATGAATGCGAAGACCGCGAACAACCCCGATGGATCTTCAAACGCGCACTCTCGCGCCTGCAAATGGCACGCAGGCCCCGTTTCCGTGATCGAGGACGGGCTGTCGTCACAGATGGGCGGTACCGGGCCTACGGGCGAGCAGGGCCGCTCTCCCGATCATCCTGAAGCCGAGTCTCTGCTGGAGGCGTATAGTTCTGATCATTTCGTTCCACCAGCGCCATGACCCCTGACGCCACTATGAAGGCAAGCCCGATGAGGGCGAAGGTGACGCCCGAAGTGCCTTCCGACATGAACGCGGCAACAACCAGGGCGAGTAAGCCAAGCCCGACGAAGCAGAGCAGTATGTCGCGGTTCTTCATGGCGAGCGATCGTAAGGGTGCGAGGCGTCTGGTGCATAGACGGGCCGCGCGACTCCCGCCCGTGACCAGCCCCCAGCCCGATCACGTGATCGGGCTGCCGTCTACGCGCAGCGGATGTCCCATTCGCTGGGCCTGATGTCCTTGAACTCCACGATGACGGATCCGCTGTTACCAACGTCTTCGCCCATGTCCACGGACACCTCCGCCTTGTGGTCGCCCACTCCCCCGATCGCGGCCCTGTCGTAGTACGCCTGGAGTTCTCTTTGGGACAAGTTGGTGCGGAGCTTCAAGTGGATCCGGTACTCGCAGTAATCGCCGTTCCCGCTCGAGTTCTTGTCGAAGGCGGCGACGCTGTCACTCCGACTGCGCGTCTCGGGCGGTAGTGGATGAGCGAGCACTCGCTCGTGGAAGTCGTCGAGCCGGGCATCGTCACGCCACATCGGCATCTTGAACAGCAGGAACAATCCGACCAGCGGAGCGATCACGACTACGGCTAAGCAGCCCCACAGGATTCGCACCGGACCCTCCTCAGGTTGTCGTGCCATCGGCTTGGGCAAACGTCTATCGCAGTGGCGACACGACCGTCACCCCCACACCTAGCCACTTGACCTAGCAAACTACGCGGAGTTACAAGGCCGTTCTCATGACGGCAGCAGACGATCAGATCATCCCGCGTAATCCTCGCCGCATTCGGGGGTGCTGGTCCGCCCAAGTCCCGTGCAGGCATCCGTACGGTCGCCATCCCGGAAGCGATCATTCCGGCGCTCAGCGATCACCTGGACCAGTTCACCGATCCAGAGGCTGATGCGCTGATCTTCACTGGCTCACGAGGCGGCATCCCGCGTCGGAGCAACTTCCATGGGCCATGACTCGGTCCGCGCCGCGCTGATCTACCAGCACAGCGTGGTGGAAGCCGACCAGAAGATCACCGAGGACGCCAGTGGATCTTCGAAGGAGCTCCCCGACCAGCGGCTAATGGCACGCTAATGACACGAAGCCCCGTTTCCAAGATCGGAGACGGGGCGTTGCCGCAGGTGGGCGGTACTGGGTTCGAACCAGTGACCCCTCGCTTGTAAGGCGAGTGCTCTACCGCTGAGCTAACCGCCCCTGATCGGCACTACACCTTACGACACCAAGGGCCCCGACCGCACATCCACCGCCCACCCGGGCCCCAGCTCAGGACGGCCTGCGGCGCGCCAGCCGAGCAAGGCGGCCCCGAGCATGCCCGCGTCCACCCCGAGTGCCGCCGGCACCAGCGGGGGCGCCTCGCGGAAGGCCAGGCGTTTGACCAGACGGGTACGCACCGGGTCGAACAGGGCCGGGCCCGCCTCGGCCAGGCCGCCGCCCAGGACGATGACCGACGGGTCCAGCAGCAGCGTGTACGTCGCCAGGGCCAGCGACAGCGCCTCCACGGCCTCGTCCCAGACCTCTATGGCGATCGGGTCGTCCGAGGAGACCACCTGTTCCGCCTTGACGCCCTCCACGCCGGCCCGCTGGCTGTAGCGGCGTCCGACGGAGGCCGCCGACGCGTACGTCTCCAGGCAGCCGAACTGGCCGCACGCGCACTGTTCCCCGTCCGGGAAGACCGGGGTGTGGCCGATCTCGCCGGCCCAGCCCGCGGCGCCGCCGTACGGTTCGCCGCGGATGATCGAGGCGCCGGCGATGCCCGTGCCGATGGGGAGGAAGAGGAAGTCCGTGAGGCCGCGACCGGCGCCGAGGATGCTCTCGGCCAGTCCGCCCGTGCGTACGTCGTGGCCCAGCATCACCGGGATGTCCAGGGTGGTGAAGTTCGAGGCGGGGACGTCACGCCAGCCCAGGTTGGCCGCGTACACGACGGAGTTCTCCGTCACCAGGCCCGGCACGGCCAGCCCGACGCCCGCCGGGATGCCGTCTCCCGAGGCGGCGAGGTGGCTGATGAAGTCGGAGATGGCGGTGACGACCGCCTCAGGACCCTCCGCCCGGGGGGTGGGGCGCCGCTCGCTCAGCAGCACCGCGCCGGACTCGCTGACCAGGCCGCCCTTCATGGACGTGCCACCGACGTCGAGCGCGACGACGAACGAACTCATTGCGGACACGGAAGGAGACGATAGCGCAGCTCAGCAAATGTCTGGAAAGCCATCCGCTCCGGTCCAGGCCAGACGGGGTTCGCTTTCAGGCATCGCCCCATTTCCGGCACAGACAGGTCCGACTCCTGGACTGCACACTCGCCCAGGCTTCCTGGCTACCTGGACGGCACACTCGCCCAAGCTTCCTGACCACCCGGACTGCACACTCCCCCGGCCTCCGAGTCACCTGGCCTGCGCACTTACCTGGCCCCGCATTACCCGGCTTCCCTGATCACCCGAAAGGCTCGAGCCGAGCCCCGAGAGCCGGCGCGCGCCATCCCCGGCGCACCCCTCACAACGCCCCATAACCCCCGTGAGCCCCGCGGGCATGCGACGGGGTCGCAAATCCCGCCGAAGCGCCTCAGAGGCCGTCTAGGCCCGTCCGAGCACCCGGTTGAGTGCCGCCTCCACTTCCGCCGACAGCCCTGGCGGTGACGTGACCGGAGGAGGGGTGAGCCCGTCAGAGCAGGAGCGCGCCGATCGCACCGCCCCGCAGGCCCGGCACTCCACCTCGCCCAACCTGCAGATCAACGTCGTGGACCCGCAGGTCGGGCAGGAGTCGAGGTCGAGGTCGTGCAGCCGTTGACAGTCCGGGCAGATCAGCACCTGGGACTCGTTGCGCACCCCGCGCTGCCACGGGCTGGCGCCGCGCACCGGGTCCGTCTGCCTGGCCCCGCACCGGTAGCAGGGCATCCTTCCCTCCGAAAAGTCAAGAAGTCCCGAATGTCACGAAATATCGGCAAGTGCCGTGACGTAGTCGGCGACGTCGCGTGCGGAGGAGGCCGGATTGACCACCGACCACCGGATCACACCCTCGCCGTCGATGATGAAGGTCCCCCGCCGTGCGAGGCCCTTGGCCTCATCGAACACACCGTACGCCTGCGCGACCTGTCCGTGTGGCCAGAAATCGGAGAGCAGCGGAAACGGATAACCCTCGCGATCCGCCCAGGCACGGTGCGTGAACACGGAGTCGACGGAGACGGTCAGCAGCCGCGCGCCCTCGATCGGGTGATCGCGCAGGGCGGACAGCTCACTGTGACAGATCCCGCTGAACGCCAGCGGGTAGAAGACCAGCACGACCTTCTCGCCCCGGAGCCGCCCCAAGCTCACCGGGGTGCCGTGCTGGTCCTGCAGCTCGAAATCCGGAGCCAGGGCGCCGACCTCGGCAGGATGTGCGTTCACGGGCTCCATCCTGCCGCACGGCAGGCGCTCGGGCTTCCTAACGACGGCTGCCCTTCGGCGGAACGAGCCTGGTGCCGGACCAGTCGGGTGCGGCTGAGATGCTGCTGGTCTGCGAGAGACCCGCGGTAGTGGAATCCTCCCCGATGTCGCTCGGCTCCACGTGGCCATCGCGCCCGGCCTTGGGAGTCAGCAGCCAGATCTGGCCGCCGTCGGCGAGTGCTCGCATGGCGTTGGTCAGAGCGTCGAAAAGGTCGCCGTCACCGTCGCGCCACCACAGCAGCACCACGTCGACGACGTCGTCACTATCCTCATCCAGCAGCTCGTTGCCGGTCAGGTCTTCGATGGAGTCGCGAAGTTCGTCGTCGACGTCCTCGTCCCAACCGATCTCCTGCACCACCTGACCCGGCTTGAGTCCGAGTCGTTCGGCCAGGCCGCGCTCGCCCTGCGCCTGACCCGCGGTCGCGCTCACGTTTATCCCTCCTGCTTGAGTGGCCCCGCTTATGCGGTTTATCGCTTCGGCACAGTCCACACGCTGTGACCCTCAGTCGTCAACGGTCGCCACGGGTACGGCGGTAGTCGAGCCGAATCAATCAGACAAAAACGACAGGCGAACCTGGCGTTGCGCGTTGTCGACGTTCAGGTCGACCAGGGCGACCGACTGCCACCTGCCCAGCGCCATTCGCCCGTCCAGCACGGGGATCGTGGCGTACGGCGGGATCACCGCCGGCATGACGTGTGACCTGCCGTGACCACGGGAGCCGTGCGCATGACGCCAGCGGTCGTCGGCCGGCAGCAGATCGCCCAGAGCGGACAACAGGTCGTCGTCGCTGCCCGAGCCCAGCTCGAGCAGCGCCACGCCCGCCGTCGCGTGCGGCACGAAAACGTGCAGCAACCCGTCCCCGCCCTGGGCGCGAACGAAGTCAGTACATTCGGCCGTTATGTCGTGCACAGTCTCTCGTGAACCCGTGGCCACAGAGATGATTTCAGATCTCACGGGGAAAATCTTACTTATGCACGACGACGGCGTCGGGGCCGGGAAACACCAGTCCCGTGTGCCCGTCGTCGAACCGCACCACGTACGGAGGCCCTCCGTCCGAGCCCTGGACCTCAGTGATTACCCCGCTCCTGTCCCTTTCGCCAACGGCATTCCCATGCACGAGGAGCCGGTCGCCAACCGTCGCATTCATACCTCCCACATTGGTACGGGGAAAGCCGGACGAAAAGAGCGATTCACAAGTTTTGCTCCACCTAGATGGAGAGGAGAAAACATGACCGGATCGTTACGCTGCGCGGGATGCGACGTTCCGGTCCGGAGGCAGGACGACCACGGCCGTTACCTGATCGTCGCCACGATCTCGGGGCTCATGATCAAGGACCGCGATGGGCATGCACGGCCACCTGTACGCGTACAGAGATCGCGAGAGCCCGTCCCGGCGCACGACCGCGCCCAGGCGCGCGCTCCGACAGGGCCGAGCCAGGTGAAGGCCCCCGGGAGGGCGCTCGAGGGTCGCTCGGGGCAGCCTTGAGGGAGGGCGGCTAGACTCGCCCGCCGCGGGTGAGACCGCCCCCGGACGGGGAGGCTAAGGCTACAGAGGAGGCATCGGGGGTGACACAGGCATTCGAGCGAAATTTCGTTCGTTTTCCTGTCTTGTTAAATTGCTCCCGCGATGTAACCTTTGGTGGCGATTCGTCCTACCATCGGTGGTCTAGGCCATCGAACGTGGCCCTGCCAGCAGGGACACGCTGGTTACTGGCTGGTAGAGATGCGATTTCTACGGCTAGCGACCAGGATGGAAGGCGACCCAGACCAGACATCAGACCATCTCGGAAGGCGAGACCCAGTGGCTTCCGGACGCCAGCGATTCTCGATCATCAGCGACGGCCTACCCAGCCAACTGCCTGATGTCGATCCCAGCGAGACCAACGAGTGGCTCGAGTCTCTCGACAACGTCGTCAAGACCGAAGGCCGCACCAGAGCCCGCTACCTCATGCTCCGCATGCTCGAGCGGGCCCGCGAGCACCAGGTCGGCGTGCCGGGCCTGCGCAGCACCGACTACATCAACACGATCCCGCCGGAGCGCGAGCCCTGGTTCCCGGGTGACGAGCACGTAGAGCGGCGCATCCGCGCCTACATCCGCTGGAACGCGGCCATCATGGTGTCGCGGGCCAACGCCCGCACCAACGTCGGCGGCCACATCGCCACCTACGCCTCGGCCGCCTCTCTCTACGAGGTGGGCTTCAACCACTTCTTCCGCGGCAAGGACCACGGCGAGTCGGGCGACCAGGTCTTCTTCCAGGGTCACGCGGCCCCGGGCATCTACGCCCGCGCCTTCCTCGAAGGGCGGCTCAACGAGGCCCAGCTCGACGCGTTCCGCCAGGAGCTGTCGCACGGCTTCCACGGTCTGCCCTCCTACCCGCACCCGCGGTTGATGCCCGATTTCTGGGAGTTCCCGACGGTCTCCATGGGTCTGGGCCCGATCGGCGCGATCTACCAGGCGCGGTTCAACCGCTATCTGCTCAACCGGCAGATCAAGGACACCAGCCGCAGCCACGTGTGGGCCTTCCTCGGCGACGGCGAGATGGACGAGCCCGAGTCGCTCGGCGCGATCGGCCTGGCCGCCCGCGAAGAGCTCGACAACCTCACGTTCGTGATCAACTGCAACCTGCAGCGCCTCGACGGCCCGGTACGCGGCAACGGCAAGATCATCCAGGAGCTGGAGTCGTACTTCCGCGGCGCCGGCTGGAACGTGATCAAGGTCGTGTGGGGCCGCGACTGGGACCCGCTGCTCGCGGCCGACGTCGACGGCGTGCTGGTCAACCAGATGAACACCACTCCCGACGGGCAGTTCCAGACCTACTCGGTCGAGTCGGGCGCCTACATCCGCGACAACTTCTTCGGCTCCGACCCGCGCCTGCGCAAGATGGCCGAGCACCTGACCGACGACGACATCCGCAAGCTGTCGCGCGGCGGCCACGACTACCGCAAGGTCTACGCGGCGTTCAAGTCGGCCCGCGAGCACGTCGGCCAGCCGACCGTGATCCTCGCCCAGACCATCAAGGGCTGGACCCTGGGCAAGGACTTCGAGGCGCGCAACGCCACCCACCAGATGAAGAAGCTCACGAAGGCCGAGCTGAAGGAGTTCCGCGACCGGCTCTACCTGCCGATCCCCGACTCCGCGCTGGAAGGCGACCTGCCGCCCTACTTCCACCCGGGCGAGAACGACCCCGAGATCGAGTACATGAAGGAGCGCCGCGCGGCGCTGGGCGGCGTGCTGCCCAAGCGCGTCGTCCGCGCCAAGCCGGTCAAGCTGCCCGGCGACGAGGTGTACGGCTCGTTCCGCAAGGGCTCGGGCAAGCAGCAGGTGGCCACCACGATGGCGTTCGTGCGGCTGCTGAAGGACCTCATGCGCGACAAGGAGATCGGCCACCGCTTCGTGCCGATCATCCCCGACGAGGCCCGCACGTTCGGTCTCGACGCCATGTTCCCGACGGCCAAGATCTACTCACCCCACGGGCAGACGTACGAGGCCGTCGACAGGGAGCTGCTGCTGTCGTACAAGGAGGCCGTGCAGGGGCAGATCCTGCACGAGGGCATCAGCGAGTCGGGCTCGATGGCCTCGGCGATCGCGGCCGGCAGCGCCTACGCCACGCACGGCGAGCACATGATCCCGATCTACATCTTCTACTCGATGTTCGGGTGGCAGCGCACCGGCGACCAGATGTGGCAGATGGGCGACCAGATGGGCCGCGGCTTCCTGCTGGGCGCCACCGCGGGCCGCACCACGCTCAACGGCGAGGGCCTGCAGCACGAAGACGGCCACACCCCGCTCATCGCCTCGACGAACCCGGCCGCCGTCTCCTACGACCCGTCCTGGGCGTTCGAGGTGGCCCACATCGTCAAGGACGGCCTGCGCCGCATGTACGGCGACCAGCCTGAAGACGTCTTCTACTACCTGACCGTCTACAACGAGCCCTACCTGCAGCCGGCCCAGCCCGCGGACATCGACGTGCAGGGCCTGCTCAAGGGCCTGTACAAGTTCGCCGACGGGCCGCAGACGCAGGGCCCGAAGGCCAACATCCTGTCCTCCGGCGTGGCGGGCCCGTGGGCGATGGAGGCGCAGCGGCTGCTCGCGGAAGACTGGGGCGTCTCGGCCGACGTGTGGTCGGCGACGTCGTGGTCCGAGCTGCGGCGCGAGGCGCTGGCGTGCGACGAGCACAACCTGCTCAACCCCGAGGCCGAGCGCCGCGTGCCCTACGTGACCCAGGCGCTCTCGCGGGCGCAGGGGCCGTTCGTGGGCGTCAGCGACTACATGAAGGCCGTGCAGGACCAGATCGCGCAGTGGGTGCCGGGTGACTGGTCCTCGCTGGGCACCGACGGGTTCGGCCTGTCCGACACGCGTTCCGCGCTGCGCCGCCACTTCCACGTGGACGCGGCCTCGATCACGCTGGCCGTGCTGAGCAGCCTGGTCAAGCGCGGCGAGCTCGACGGCGAGGTGCTGCGCGAGGCCATCGCCCGCTACCACCTCAAGAACGGCGTCACCGAGGCCGGCGGCGCCGAGAGCAACGACACCCAGTCGATGGGGGTCTGAGTCATCCGGCACCGGCGCTCCCGCGAATTTCTTCGCGGGAGCGCCGTCATATTCGGCCGCCCACGCCGTTTGGCGGAGTGAGGCGGCACGTTCAGGAGGGGTACGTGCCGCCTCACCCACGTTTGGTGCAGGGTCACGTATTGTGGGCACTACTTCCCCCTGAAACATATGAGGGGAAGTTCGTCATGCGTCGCGTCATCGCCGCCGCCCTGCTCCTGGCGGCCGCCGCCTGTTCCACGGCACCCGCGCAGCCGGCCGCGCAGTCCGCTTCGGAATCCGCCGCCGATCCCGGCACGATCGCATGGGGGCCCTGCACCGACCTCAAGCGCCCCGGCGGCGAGCCGCCCGCCCGCCAGGACCCCTCGGTACGCTGCGGCAAGCTCGCGGTCCCCCTCGACTACGCCAGGCCCGACGGGGACAAGCTGGACCTGGCGCTGATCAAGGTCCCGGCCAACGGCAAGGAGCCGCGGCTGGGCTCGATGGTGTTCAACTTCGGCGGACCGGGAGCGTCCGGCGTCGACACCCTTGACCAGGCCGCCAAGGCGCTGACGACGCTGCGCGCCCGCTACGACCTGATCAGCTTCGACCCGCGCGGCGTCGAGCGCAGCGCGGGCGTACGCTGCGGCGACGGCGCCGAGATGGACAAGTTCACCTCACTCGACACGCTGCCGCCCAACGACCGGACGCACCAGGAGAACGCGGCGGCCAACAAGGAGTTCGCCTCGCTCTGCCAGCAGAACTCCGGCAAGATCCTGCCCTACGTCGGCACCGTGAACGCCGCCCGCGACATGGACCGCATCCGCACCGCCGTGGGCGACGCCAAGCTCAACTACGTCGGCATGTCGTACGGCACCCAGCTCGGCGGCGTCTACGCCACCCTGTTCCCCAAGAACGTGGGCCGCATGGTGCTCGACGCGCCGCTGGACCCGAAGGTGTCGTTCGAGGAGCGGACGCTGGCCCAGACACGCGGCTTCCAGCAGGCGTACGAGAGCTTCCTGCGCTCGTGCGTCAAGACGACGAGCTGCGACGTCGGCAAGGACCAGGCCGGCGCCGACGCGAACGTCGAGAAGCTGATGAACCAGCTCGCCGCCAAGCCGCTGCAGGTCAACGGGCGCCCGCTGACCCAGGGCCTGGCCTCCACCGGCGTGGCCGCCGCGCTCTACTCGGAGCTGACCTGGCCGTTCCTGGAGCAGGCGCTCGGCGAGGCGCTCAAGGGCCGCGGCGACGCGCTGATGTACCTCGCCGACTCCTACACCGGACGCAGCCAGGACGGCAGCTACTCCACCCAGATGACCAGCTTCCCCGCCATCACCTGCGTCGACTCCGCAGAACGCCCCGACGAGGCGGCGCTGCGGCGCACCGAGGCGGCCGCGTTGAAGATCTCGCCGCTGTTCGGCAGTGAGGGCTCCGGCGGCCTGTGCCGGGTCTGGCCCGCCAAGGGCAGCAACGAGGCCAGGCACGTGGACGCCACCGGGTCCGCGCCGATCATGGTGGTGGGCGGCAAGGGCGACCCTGCCACGCCGTACGAGTGGGCGCCCAAGCTGACGGCCCAGCTCAAGACCGCGACGCTGGTGACGTACGAGGGTGAGGGGCACGGGGCGTACCTGTCGGGCAGCAAGTGCATCCAGGGGCTGGTGGACGGCTACCTCATCGACGGCAAGATGCCGCAGAAGGGCACCACGTGCCCGGCGGCCTAGTCTTGCGGGGTGACTGACAACCACCTGACGGACGGCGACGTGACGAACAGCGACGTGACCGACTACAACTTCCAGATCCAGAGTGAGGCCGCGCGTCTGGGGGCTCTGGCGGATGACCCGTCCATCCCGGTGCCGACGTGCCCGGGATGGACGATCGCCGAGCTGATCACGCATGTCGGGCAGACCCACCGCTGGGCGGTGCACGTGCTACGCAACCGGGTCCAGGAGCAGATCTGGTCGCGGCAGGTGCCCAGCGGGCTGGGCGAGGGCGAGCACGGCGACGCCGCCTGGCTGGCCGGCGGCGTCGCCGAGTTGCTGGAGACCCTGCGCGTCACCGACCCTTCGACGGAGGTGTGGACGTGGGGCCCCGACAAGCGGGCGTCCTGGTGGCCGCGCCGGATGCTCTTCGAGCTGGTGATCCACCGGGCCGACGCCGAGCTCGCACTCGGCGTCGTCCCGGAGATCCCGGCGGGTGTCGCGATCGACGGGATCGAGGAGTTCCTGCACAACCTGCCGGACGCCGCGTGGGTCACCCGGACGCTGGCCGGGCAGGGCGTGGAGGGGGCCACGATCCACCTCCACGCGGACGACGCCGACGGCGAGTGGACCATCACGCAGGGCCCCGCCGGGAAAATCAGTTGGGCGCGCGGTCACGCCAAGGGCGACGCGGCGGTGCGCGGCCCGGTGGGCGACCTGCTCCTCCTGCTCTACGGCCGCCGATCGCCCGACGCGCTCACCGTGCACGGTGACCGCGACCTCCTCGGCCGCTGGCTCTCCGCCGCCGCCTTCTGAGCCCTTCGGAAGGGCCCTGGACGCGCCAGAAGGGCCCTGGACGCGCCGCCGCTCGGCGATCGGCGGCGTGTCCAGGGCAGAGGTGACCCGCCCCCGGCCTCGTACCGGGGCCGCTCATCGGCCGGGATGTTCGCGGGGAAGGCGCAGCTCCCGGCCCCGAGCGGGTGATCACCTGCGGTGGAAGACCCCGAAGACGCTGCCGGACGTGTCGCGCAGGTAGGCGAAGTCGGTGCCGGCGCCGTCGTCGATCACCTTCGTGATCACCTTGGCGCCGAGCGACTCGCTCTTGGCACAGGTCTCCTCGACGTCGGCCACCTGCACGTGGAAGATCGCGTGGGCGGGGAACGCGCCCTCGGTGTTGTAGAGCCCACCCGTGGGCTGACCCTCGCCCGGGGGCGTGATCAACCGATAGTCGATCGGGCCCTCGTCGCGGGCGAACGTCCAGCCGAACAACCCGCCGTAGAACCGCTGGGCGCCTTCGGGGTCGTCGGTCGCGACCTCGAACCAGGTCACCGTGTTGTCCATCGTCGTCTCCTCGTTTCTCGAACAAGACAACGATGTATCGCTATGGCGACAACCCTATGTCGGTGTTTTCGAACGACTATTGGCGCGATCAGTCGAGCAGCGTGCCATGCACGATCATCTCGGGCAGGTCGGTGGCGAAGCCTTCGAGCGGCCGGTCGGGGCAGCGCTCGGCGGTGACGGTGGCGGCGGCGATGCGGTCGAGGCGGAAGACGCGTACGTCGTCGCGCAGCCGGCACCACGCCACGAGATACCAGAAGCCGCCCCGCCCGCCCAGGAACACCCCGGGCTCGACGTCGCGCGAGGTCAGCGCGCCCTTGGCGTCGGCGTAGTCGAGCCGGAGCACGCGGCGGCGCAGCAGCGCCTCCTCGATGGCCCGCGAGATGCCCTCGGCGCCCAGCGGCTGGATCTCCTCGCCCGGCTCGGCCGGCGGGTGGACGAGCTGCACGCGCCGGGCCAGCTCTCTGGCCAGCTCGCCCTCGGAGCCCGGCATGGCCGCCACCACCTTGCGTAACGCGCTGCGCGCCTGCCTGCCGAACGGCTGGTCACCGGCCCTGCTGAGCGCCACCGCGATGGCCACGGCCTCGGCCGGGGTGAAGTTGAGCGGGGGCAGGGACATCTTCTTGTCGATCGCGTAGCCGCCTCTGCGGCCCGGCTCGGCGTAGATCGGCACGCCCGACTCCTGCAACGCGGTGATGTCGCGCTCGATCGTGCGCACGCTCACCTCGAACCGCAGGGCCAGCTCGCGGGCGGAGCGGCGGCGCGGCGCGATGGCGCGCAGGTCTTCGACGAGCGCGTAGAGCCGGTCGGTACGGTTCACAGCCGGAACGCTACGCGCCGCCACCGACAATCGCGGGGCGCCCGGCAGCCCCGGCACACCCACGTAACCGCGCGGCCACAGGGGTCTCACGCCCGCGCCACCGCCTCAGCGACGCCCCGCGGGCAGGTCACGCCGGGCTCACACTAGGCCCGGCTTTTCCCGCCGGGCAAGGACGGCCGGATTTCCCACCGGACGCCACGGGCCGCGCGGGGTCGGGACCGCGGTCAGGCCCGCGTCCAACGGGTCGCTCGGGGTCGGGGCCGCGGTCAGGCCCGCGTCCAGGCGAGGAGCCGGTCGAGCGGCCAGGTGTTGACGATGCGTTCCGCCTCGATCCCGCACCGGGCGGCGCGTTCGCACCCGAACCGCTGCCAGTCGAGCTGCCCGGGCGCGTGCGCGTCGGAGTCGACGGCGAACACGCACCCCATCTCGTACGCCAGCCGCATCAGCCGCTTGGGCGGGTCCAGCCGGTCGGGCCTGGAGTTGATCTCGACGGCCACCCCGAACCGCCGGCACGCCTCGAAGACCAGCTCCGCCTCGAACTCCGACTCCGGCCGTTTGGCCCCGCGCGCGCCGCCCGCCCGCACGACCCGTCCCGTGCAGTGCGCGAGCACGTCCACCACGGGGTCGGCGACGGCGGTGACCATCCGGCGGGTCATGTCCTCCGCGCCCATGCGCAGCTTGGAGTGCACGGCGGCCACCACCACGTCCAGCCGTTCCAGCAGCCCGGTCTCCTGGTCGAGGGAGCCGTCGGGGTTCACGTCGACCTCGATCCCGGTCAGGATCCGGAACGGCGCCAGCCGCTCGTTCAGCTTGGCCACCACCTCTAGCTGGCGCTCCAGCCGCTCGGCCGACAGGCCCTTGGCCACGGTCAGGCGCGGCGAGTGGTCGGTCAGCGCCCAGTACTCGTGCCCCAGCGCGAGGGCCGCCTCGGCCATCTCCTCGATCGGCGACCCCCCGTCGGACCAGTCGGAATGGCTGTGCAGGTCGCCTTTGAGCGCGGCCCGCAGCGCGGCCGTCTCGGTGTCCAGCTCGACTCCGGCAGTCGCCCGCATCCGCCGCAAATACGTTGGAACCTCACCGGACAAGGCTTCGTTGATCACCAGTGCGGTGACCTTGCCGATGCCGGGGAGGTCGCCGAGCCCGCCCGTGCGGGCCAGCCGTACCAGCTCGTCCCCGGGCAGGTCCGCGACGATCGCCGCGGCGCGGCGGAAGGCCCGCACCCGGTACGTGGGCTCCCCGGCGCGCTCCAGCAGGAAGGCGATCTCTCGAAGGGCATCAACCGGATCCATGTCTTGATTCCTACCCAAACCAATGGCAACCGGCAGGTAGTACAGATTGAACGCGGACAAGACACACCGATAGGCTGACCGGCCAAGGAAAGCAGGAGCTCCATGGCACCACCGCCCCCACCCGAAGAGCCGCCACGCAAGTCGTCGAAGGCAGTGCCCCTGGCCATCCTCGGCGTGCTGTCCCTGACGCTGGTCGGCGTCTGGGCGATCGCGGAGGCCAACGACGATGACGACGACGTCACGGCCGACTGCGTCATGCTGGTCGACGACGCGACCACCACGCCGACGCCGTCCCCCGACGTCTCGCCGTCCCCGGGCATCAGCACGTCACCCCCTCCGGCCGGCTCCTACGTGGTCGTCGACGACTCGTACTGCGACGATGACGGCTCCTACCGCTACTACAGCAGCGGCCGTTCGCTCGGGGCGTACTCGTGGTACTACGGCGGCATCAGGAACGGCAACCGCGTCTCCGGCGGCACCACCCTGCGCCCCTCCGACGTGAACATCAGCACCCGCGCAGGCAAGGAGATCCAGCGCGGCGGCTTCGGCAACCGCTCCAGCAGCGGGAGCTGAGCGTGCGCCGCGAGCACCACCCCGCCAGAGACGGCTGGGACAAGACGATCGAGAGCCAGGGCCTGGCCTACCACCGCGCCGCCCACCCGGAAGGGCTGAGCAGGCCCTACTGGGACGAGTCCGTCCACTACGTCTTCTCGATGGACGAGGTCGAGTCGCTGGAGGCGCAGGTCGAGGAGCTGCACGGCATGTGCCTGCGCACCGTCGAGCACGTCGTCTCCACCGGGCGCTTCGCCGACTTCGCCCTCCCCGAGTGGACGTGGGAGGAGGTGGCCCGCTCGTGGGAACGCCGCGACCCGCACGTGTACGCCCGCTTCGACCTGCGCTACGACGGCACCGGCCCGGCCAAGCTGCTGGAGTACAACGCCGACACGCCGACCTCACTGGTGGAGTCCTCGGTCGTGCAGTGGTTCTGGCTGCAGGACGTCTTCCCGGCCGACGACCAGTGGAACTCCGTGCACGAGCGGCTCGTCGAGCGCTGGCGCGGGCTGCGGCTGCCGCCCGGCCCGACGCACTTCGCGTTCACCAGCATGGACGAGACCGGCGAAGAGGCCATGACGGTGGCCTACCTGCAGGAGACCGCCGAGCAGGCCGGCCTGCCGACCATGGCCATCGCCGTCGAGGACATCGGCTGGGACCCGCTCAACCGCCGCTTCGCCGACCTCGACGGCCAGATGATCCGCTCGGTGTTCAAGCTCTACCCCTGGGAGTGGATGCTCGCCGACGACTTCGGACGGCACGCCGTACGCCACTCGACCTGGATCGAGCCCCTGTGGAAGACGCTGCTGTCGAACAAGGCGCTGCTGGCGCTCCTGTGGGAGCTCTACCCGGGCCACCCCAACCTGCTGCCCGCCCACCTCGGCGACCCCCGCGACCTGACCGCGTACATCGCCAAGCCGTTGCTGGGCAGGGAGGGCGCCTCGATGCGCATCGTCACCCCCGAGGGCACCCAGGAGACGACCGGAGGGTACGGCCGGGAGGGCTACGTGTTCCAGGGCTTCGAGGCCCTGCCCGAGTTCGAGGGGCAGCGCCCGGTGCTGGGCGCCTGGGTGGTCGCCGACGAACCCGCCGGGCTGGGCATCAGGGAGACCACCGGCCTGATCACCGATGACACCTCCTCCTTCGTCCCGCACCGCATCGCCGACTGACGCACCACCCTCTGCACGCCTTTCGTGATTGGAACCTGACGTGACGCTTCTCGAAACCCTCGCCCGCGGCGCCGGCGCCATCGCCGCCTACGCCGCCGTCGGCGTGATCCTGCTGATCATCGGCTTCTACGTGATCGACTGGGCCACGCCGGGCAAGCTGAGCGAGGTCATCCGCACCCAGCGCAACCCGAACGCCACGCTGCTGGCCACCTCCGCCCTGGGCGCCGTCGGCCTGATCGTGGCCTCCTCCATCTGGGCCTCCGGCGGCCGGCTGGCCGAAGGGCTGGCGGGCACGGCGGTGTTCGGCCTGGTCGGCATCGTGGTGCAGACGGTGGCGATGCTGGTGTTCGACCGGATCGTCGGCATCTCCGTACGCGACCTGGTCAAGGAGCAGGAGCTGCAGCCGGGCGCGCGGCTGCTGGCGGTCACCCACCTGGCGATCGGCCTGATCACCGCCGTGGCCGTCATCTAGCGGCCGTCATCCCGAAGCCGTGATCCGGTCGTGGTCCGGCGGCCCGGCCAGGCGCGGCGCGTACCGCCGTTCCGGTCATCGGGACGGACCTGGCACTCTAGGAGGCGTGACAGACCGGACCCGGGAGGACACCACACGTAGGCTCGAGCGGGCCATGGGCGCGCTCGGCACCGCGGCGATGGCCCGCATGGACGAGCAGTTGCCGTGGTTCCGCGCGCTCAGCGCCGAAGACCGCTCGTGGGTGGGGCTGGTGGCCCAGGCCGGCATCGCCGCGTTCGTCGAGTGGTTCCAGCACGCGAGCAAAGACCGGCCCACGCCCAGCATCGAGTTCTTCGGCACGGCCCCGCGCGAGCTCAAGCGCTCGATCTCGCTCCAGCAGACGGTCGACATCGTCAGGGTCGTGGTCGAGGTGGTCGAGGCGCAGAGCCACGAGCTGGCCTCCCCCGGCGGCGAGGACCAGCTCCAGCAGGCCATGCTCCACTACACGCGCGACGTGGCCTTCGCCGCCGCCCACGTCTACGCCCGCGAGGCCGAGGCCAGGGGCTCGTGGGACGCCCGCCTGGAGGCCCTGATCGTCGACGCCCTCGTACGCGGCGAGGTCGACGACGGCCTGCACTCCTGGGCCGCCGCGCTCGGCTGGACCTCCTCCCCCGTGGTCGTCATCGCCGGCCACGCCCCCGACGACGACCCGCGCGCGGTCATCGACAGCCTGCGCGAGAAGGGCCGCCGCATCGGCATGGACCTGCTGGCCGGGGTGCAGGCCGACCGGCTGATCGTGATCGTGGGCGGGGCGGGCAACGCCGACGAGGCGGCCAGGCAGGTCGTGGCCCGCTTCGGCGTCGGGCCCATCGTGATCGGCCCCGAGGTGCCCGACCTGCACGCCGCAGCCAGGTCCGCCGGGGCGGCGCTGGCCGGGCTGAAGGCGGCCTGCGGCTGGCCCGACGCGCCCAGGCCGGTGCACGCGGAGGATCTGCTGGCCGAGCGGGCGCTCGACGGCGACGCCGACGCCCGCGGGCAGCTCATCGAGAACGTCTACCTGCCGCTCGCGGGCACCCCGCTGCTCGACACGCTGGCGACGTACCTGGAGCAGGGCACCTCGCTGGAGGCGACGGCGCGGCTGCTGTTCGTGCACCCCAACACCGTGCGCTATCGGCTCAAGAAGATCACCGAGCTGACCGGCTACCAGCCCACCGAGGGGAGGTCCGCGTTCACCCTCCAGGTGGGCCTCATTCTCGGCCGGCTCTCGGAGAACGCGGTAGCTTGGGGGCCTTAACGTAACGGCGTCGAAATCCACATTGTAGGCTTCCTACAAATCACCCCGGACAAAGTTCGTGCGGATCTCCATCCGCGTGTCGAAGTTCTACAGGGCAAGGTGGATTTTGTGCTAGTACTCGTCGCCCCGGGCCAAGGTGCCCAATCACCGGGCTTCCTGACTCCCTGGCTTGAGCTGCCCGGTCTGGCCGACAGACTCGGCGCGTGGTCGGAGGTCGTCGGGCTCGACCTGATCGCCTACGGCACCACCGGCGGCGCCGACGAGATCCGCGACACCGCCGTCGCCCAGCCGCTGCTCGTCGCCGCCGCGCTGGCCTCCGCCGAGGCGCTCGGCGTGACCCCCGGCCTGCTGGCCGGGCACAGCGTGGGCGAGTTCGCCGCGGCCGCGCTCGCCGGGGTGCTCACCCCCGAGCAGGCGCTCGGCCTCGTCCGCGACCGCGCCGGGGCCATGGCCAAGGCCGCCGCCGTCACCGCGACCGGCATGACCGCCGTGCTCGGCGGGGTCGAGGAAGAGGTGCTGGCGGCCCTCGACAAGCACGGCCTGACCCCCGCCAACATCAACGGCGCCGGGCAGATCGTGGCCGGCGGCACGCTGGAGCAGCTCGCGGCGTTCAAGGAAGACCCGCCCGCCCGCGCCCGGCTCATCGCGCTGTCCGTCGCGGGCGCCTTCCACACCCACCACATGGCCCCGGCGGTCGACAGCCTGCGCGAGGCCGCCTGGAACGTCGTCCCCTCCGACCCGGCGATCCCGCTGCTGTCCAACTCCGACGGGCAGGCGGTCGCCACCGGCGCCGAGTTCCTCCAGAGACTGGTCGACCAGGTCAGCAGCCCCGTCAGATGGGGTTCCTGCATGGAGACCATGGCCGGGCTCGGCGTCACCGAGATGATCGAGCTGCTGCCCGGCGGCACGCTGACCGGCCTGGCCAAGCGGGCCCTGCGCGGCGTGCGGACCGTGGCACTGAAGACACCCGACGACCTCGACGCGGCCAGGGAGCTGATCAAGTGAGGATCCCCGACATCGCCCCGGGCGGCAGGGTGCTGGCCCTCGGCCACTACCAGCCGGCCAACATCGTCACCAACGACGACCTGGCCAAGACCATAGAGACCAACGACGAGTGGATCCAGTCCCGCGTCGGCATCAAGGAGCGCCGGGTCGCCCCCGACGGGGAGTCGGTCGAGGACATGGCGACCATCGCCGGCGGCAAGGCGCTGGCCGCCGGCGGCCTGTCCCCCGACGACGTCGACCTGGTGATCGTGGCCACCTGCACGCTGGAGAGCCAGATCCCCAACGCCTCCGCGGTCGTGGCGCACCGGCTGGGCATCAAGTCCCCCGGCGCGTTCGACGTCAACGCGGCCTGCGCCGGGTTCTGCTACGCGCTGGGCACCGCCAGCGCCGCCGTACGCGCGGGATCGGCCAGGAACGTGCTGGTCATCGGCGCGGAGAAGCTCTCGCAGTGGGTCGACTGGACCGACCGGTCCACCGCGGTGATCTTCGCCGACGGCGCCGGCGCCGCGGTGGTCGGGCCGTCCGAGACGCCCGGCATCGGCCCCGTGGTGTGGGGCAGCGCCGGTGACAAGGCCGACGCGATCCACATCAAGGACCGCGACGACTTTCTCCACCAGGAGGGCCAGACGGTCTTCCGGTGGGCCACCACCACGCTGCACCCCGTGGCGCTGGAGGCGTGCGAGCGGGCGGGTGTCCACCCGTCCGAGCTGGCCGCGTTCGTGCCCCACCAGGCCAACCTGCGCATCATCGAGGCCATCGCCCGTAAGCTGGGCGCCGACCAGGCCGTCATCGCCCGCGACATCGTGCACGCGGGCAACACCTCGGCCGCCTCGATCCCGCTGGCGCTCTCGCGCATGCTGGAGCGGGGCGAGGTGCGCTCCGGCGGCCTGGCCCTGGTGCTCGGCTTCGGCGCGGGCCTCACGTACGCGGGTCAAGTGATCGAGATCCCTTAGGATCCGTCACGTCCCAAGCCTGTGCGGCGCCGTCCGCACGGATTCCAGAGAAACCAGAAGGAGAACAAGCGATATGGCTGCCACCGAGCAGGAGATCCTCGCCGGCCTCGGCAAGATCATCAACGAGATCACCGGCATCCCGGCCTCCGAGGTGACGCCCGAGAAGAACTTCGTCGACGACCTCGACATCGACTCCCTGTCCATGGTCGAGATCGCCGTGGCCGCCCAGGACGAGTTCGGCGTCGAGATTCCCGACGACCAGCTCAAGAACCTGAAGACGGTCAAGGACGTGCTCAACTTCATCCAGAACTGAAACGTCCGTCCACCACAACTGACTAGCAAGGAGCGCGAAACGTGAGTGCGAACCGGGTACGTGTCGTCGTCACCGGGCTCGGCGCGACGACGCCCGTCGGTGGAGACGTCACCTCGACCTGGACGGCGCTCCTCGCCGGTCAGTCGGGTGTCGAGACTCTCACCACCGACTGGATCGACACCGTCCCCGTGAGGTTCGCGGGGACGGCCGCCGTCGATCCCACCGAGGTGCTGCCGCGGCCCGAGGCCCGGCGGCTCGACCGCAGCGAGCAGTTCGCGCTGGTGGCCGCCAGGGAGGCCTGGCAGGACGCCGGCGCCCCCGAGGTGGCGCCCGAGCGGCTCGGCGTCGTGGTCTCCAGCGGCATCGGCGGCATCACGACCACGCTGAGCGCGTACGACACCTATCGCGAGCGCGGCTGGAACCGGCTGTCGCCCTTCACCGTGCCGATGCTCATGCCCAACGGCCCGGCCGCCTGGATCGGGCTCGACCTGGGCGCCCAGGCGGGCGTGCACGCCACGGTGTCGGCCTGCGCGTCCGGCGCCGAGGCCATCGGCCACGCGATGGACATGATCAGGGTCGGCCGCGCCGACGTGGTGGTCGCCGGCGGCACCGAGGCCGCCATCCACGGCCTCAACATCGCCGCCTTCGCCGCCGCGCGGGCCATGTCCACGCGCAACGACGACCCGGCGGGCGCGTCGCGGCCGTGGGACCGCGGCCGCGACGGGTTCGTGCTCGGCGAGGGCGCGGGCATCATCGTGCTGGAGTCCGAGGAGCACGCCAGGGCGCGCGGCGCGCGCGTCTACGCCTACTGCTCGGGCGTCGGCTACTCCGCCGACGCGCACCACATCACCCAGCCCGAGCCCGAGGGCCGGGGCATCATCATGGCGATGACGCAGGCCCTGACCGACGCCGGGATCAGCGGGCTCGACGTCAAGCACGTCAACGCGCACGCCACCTCGACCCCCGCGGGCGACGTCGGCGAGGTGGTGGCGGTGGCCAAGGCCATCGGCACGCACCCGCTGGTGACCTCCACCAAGTCCATGACCGGGCACCTGCTCGGCGGGGCGGGCGGCATCGAGTCGGTCTTCACGATCAAGGCCCTGCAGGAGCGCATCGTCCCGCGCACCATCAACCTCGACGACCTCGACGACGGCATCGAGGTCGACCTCGTCCACGGCGCGAACCGCGCCCTGCCCGAGGGCGATCTCGCCGCGGTCAACAACTCGTTCGGGTTCGGCGGGCACAACGTGTGCGTCGTGTTCCAGGGAGCTTAGACAGCCTGCGGGTCGGCGGCTGCCTCGACGCCACGTTCGCCGGGAAGCCGTCCGCTTCGTACGCATGTGTGACGCCTTCGGCGTTCCGTTGGTTGTCCTCGCGGACGTTCCCGCTATGAGCGCCGCTTCACGCAGCAGGGCCCGCACCTGACGTCAGGTGCGGGCCCTGCTGTCGTCCGCGGCCCCGGCCGGCCGGGGCGTCACTCCTCAGGAAGGCGCCCTGCTCAAACGGCCTGCTCAAACGGCGGCGTGCAACCACCTGACCGGTGCGCCGTCACCGGCGTACCTGAACGGCTCCAACTCCTCGTCCCACGGTCTGCCGAGCAGTTTGTCCAGCTCGTCCTCAAGCACGCACCGCCCCTGCGCGGCCATCATCATCGCGGCGCGGAGCCGGTCTTCGGGGATCATGATGTCGCCGGCGACCCCGATGACCGCCGTGAACGCGCCGAGCGTCGGCGTGTAGGCGTGCCGGGACCCGTCGACGCCCGGCGAGGCGTCCTCGGTGATCTCAAACCTGAGGCGCTGCCAGCCCATGAGGGAGGAGGCGATGGCTGCCGCGATGCCCGCGCGGCCCTCCCACTCCGCCTGCGCCCGCACGACGTTGGGCGCGGCGGGTTGCGGAGTCCACGTCAGGTCTACGGGCACGCCAAGGACACCCGCGACTGCCCATTCGATGTGAGGGCACAGCGCGGGCTGAGCCGAGTGGACGTAAAGGACGCCACGAGCAGACACCGGACCTCCCCTTCGGTACGAGGTGCGCCTTCCCCAACGGCCTCGCCCCAGGATGATCACAAGTGACTAGGGAGAGACTACCGTCGGTCGTCATCCGGCACCAGTGGGGGGCCATACCAAGTTGGTGCGGGAGTGGCGGGTGACAGTGCCTCCCTGCGCGGGAAAGAAACCCGCTCATGAACATCCAATCAGTCGGTGAGGCGCTCATCCGCCCAGGTCAGGTGCTGACCGACCGCGCCGCGCTGTCCGCCGCGTCCCGCTGGACCCAGGCGGTCTCGGAGGCGGACGGCGTCTGCGTCCTCCACCTGACGGACGGCGCCGATCCCCGCGAGGTCACCGCCGAGCTGCGCGACCAGGGCATCCGGGCGTCGCCCAACCACGTGCTGCGCGGCCAGCCCCTGTTCTTCGGCGGTCCCGCCTCCCGGCCGTTCCCCGCTCCCCCTGTCCCCTTCAAACCCGGCCGGGCCCGCTCCGACGTGGTCGTGGGCCTGCTCGACACCGGCGTGGCCGACCATCCCTGGTGGTCGGGCGCCGACTGGTACGCCCGCCTCGGCCCCGAGGAGGCCGACGCCACCGAGGGCGCGCAGGCGGGGCACGGCACGTTCATCGCCGGTCTGCTGACGCGCCGCGCGCCGGGCGTGTCGCTGCGCGTGCACCGGGTGCTCGACGGCGACGGGCTCGGCGACGAGGCCGGCGTCGTACGCGCCCTGCACCGCATGCGCGAACGGCCCCCGCAGGTGCTCAACCTGTCGTTCGGCTGCCACACCTTCGACGACCGGCCGCCGCCCCTGCTGTCGGACGCCATCGCCGCCCTGGCCGACACGGTGACGGTGGCCTGCGCCGGGAACACCGCCTCCGACCGCCCGTTCTGGCCCGCCGCGCTGCCCGGGGTGGTCGGCGTGGCGGCTGTGGACGCCTGTGAGCCGCGCAGGGCCCCCTACTCCGGCTACGGCACCTGGGTCGACGCGTGCGCCCCCGGCGACTGGCTGACCAGCAGTTATCTGGACACCGGCGACTTCGCCGGCTACGCGGCCTGGAGCGGCACGTCGTTCGCCACCGCGCTGGTGGCCGGCGCCATCGCCGACGCGGCCAGGCACGAGCCGGCGACGGAGTGGATCAGGCGGCTGCTCGACTCCGAGGAGGCCCCGCAAATTACCGATCTGGGGGTTCTCTTCTCGGCGAGTCTGTAGAGTTTACGCTCAGTCCCCGGTCAATCACGGGGAGGCAGAACCGCCTCCCCGTACCGGGTGGAAGGAGGCGCGGATGCGTGAACACCGTGATCCGGCGCAGCTACTCGCAGCCGCGGCCGACGACGACGGCTCGGCCTGGGACGAGCTCGAATCGAGGTTCGGGCCGCGCATGTGGGCGGTCGCCCGCGCGTGCGGCCTGAGCCCCGCCGATGCCGCTGACGCCGTTCAGGGGGCCTGGCTGCGCCTGCTGCAGCACCTCCACGATCTCAGGGACCCGGCGCGGGTGGGGGGCTGGCTGGCGACCACGGTGCGCAGGGAGGCTCTCCTGATCCAGCGGAAGGCGGTCTCGCCGATCTCCCCTTCCGAGGTGGTCGGCGACCCCGACCCGCTGTCCGCCGTCCTCGAGGCCGACGGCCGGCGCCTGCTCTGGGAGCAGGTGGCCACCCTGCCAGAGCCCTGCCGCACCCTGCTCCTGCTGGTCGCGAACGATCTCAGCAACCAGCAGGTGGCGTCCCGGCTGGGGCTGCCCGCGGGCAGCGTCGGCCCGACCAAATCCCGCTGCCTGGAGAAACTGCGCACCCTGCTCTCACTACAGGAGACAGCGCAATGATCAACGACGAATACTTCCTGGCGGCCCTCCGGCTGGCCTCCGGGAACGACCCGATCCCCCAGCACGTGTCCGCCGCCGCACGTGACGCCTACCGGCTTCGGGTCCCGCTGGCGGTGACCGCCGTGCACGCCGAGTCCTCCACGATCCGCAGCGTGCGCGACGACGACAACTCGCACCTGGTGCGCTTCGTCGCCGACGGCCTCACCTTCGACCTGGAGGTGACGGAAGGCGACGGGCTCATCGACGTCGCCGGGCACATCTCCCCCTACCCAGGAGAGGGCACGCTCGTCGACGTGCGATCCCCCCACATGACCCTCACCAGACGCATCGCCCAGACCGGCCACTTCGTCGCCACCGGCCTGCCGCCCGGCTGGCTCAGCGTGGTGTGTCACCGGCCCGGCCACCCACCCATACAGACCACCTGGGTACGCGTCCGCCCCTGATCGTTCCTGCCCCGTCCCTGATCCGCCAATGACCTCGCCGGGAGAGCTGCGCCCTGCTCCCGGCCGTCCCCCGACCGAGGCCGGCCATGAGCGCAACACCGGACGGACACGTCCCACGCGACGGCATCCATCCGCTCGTCAAGGCGGCCGAGGCCGCCCTGACGCGATCCCTGATCGACCCCGGCCACGCCATGCGCGCGGCCCGCGCCGTCCTCGCCCACGCCCGACGCACCGGCCAGACCGAGGCCGAGGTCGTGGCGCTCAGGTCGATCGCGCTGGCCGCCCGCGAGCTGGGCGACCTCGAGGCCGCCGAGCACCACCTGCGCGAGGCCATCGCCACCCCGGCCGCCCCACCTGAGCGGATCGCCCAGGCGCGGCTCTCCCTCGTCACCGTACGCACCGAGCGCGGCCACCCCCTGCCCGCCCTGCGCGTGGCCGCCCTGGCCTGGGCCTACCTCTCCCCGCTCGACCGCGCCAAGCTCGACACCCAGCGCGCGGTCGCCCTGGCCCACCTCGGCCGCCACCAGGAGGCGCTCGCCTCGTGCGACCGCGCGCTACGCGCCCTCGTGGCCGCGCCCGGCACGATCGACGACCGCAGGTTCCTGGCCGGCGGGCTGCTCAACCGCGGCCTCATCCACTCCTACCGCGGCGACTGGAACGCCGCCATGCGCGACCTCACCGCCTGCCTGAAGCTCTCCCGGCAGGCCGGGCTGCGGCACCTGATCCGCCTGTCCGTCGCCAACCTGCCCTTCCTCGCCGTACGCAGGGGCGACGTCGCGGGGGCGTTCCACCACTACGCCGAGGCCGAGGACACCCTGTACGGCTTCCCCGAACGGCTGGCCACGATGCGGGCCGACTTCGCCGGGGCCCTGCTGGCAGTCCACCTGCCCGGCGAGGCGAGGGCGATGCTGAACCTGGCCGTACCCGATCTGGAGGCGTCGGGCGCGCACGCCGCGCTGGCCGAGGCCCGGCTCAAGCTGGCCCAGGTCGAGCTGCTGACCGGCGACCCGCACCGGGCCGGGCAGGTGGCCGAGCTGGCGGCGGCGGAGCTGGCGGCGCAGGAGCGTACGACGTGGCTGCCGCTGGCCAGAGAGGTCACCCTGCGCTCGCGGCTGGCCCTCGAACCCGTCACCCCAGAGCTGGTCGCCGAGCTGATCGCGTGCTCCGACGAGCTGGAGTACGGGCACGTCCACCGCGCCGACGCGGCGGCGCTGCGGCTGGTGGCGGCCGAGGCGGCGCTGTCCGTGGACGACCGCCCGACCGCCCTGGCGCAGCTCGCCCGGCTGACCGAACGGACCGAACCGTGGGTCCCGCCCGGCACCCACCTGACCTCGCCCGACACGTCGCCCGACACGTCGCCCGACGCAGAACGCCACGCCAGGCGGCTCGCGCAGGCGGCACAGATCCCGGCGCCGGTACGCCGGCACGCGCTCGCCCTCCAGGCGGAGCTGCGAAACGACCTCCCGGCCGCCTTCAGCGCGGTGCGCGCCGGGCTGGCCGAGGTGAGCGAGCAGGTGGAGGCGTTCGAGGATCCCTCGCTGCGCGCGCACGCGGCCAGGGCGGGGGCGCGGCTGGCGGCGTACGGGCTGGAGCTGGCGGTGCGTGACGGGTGCGCGCGGCAGGTGTTCGAGTGGGCGGAGCGGTGGCGGGCGGTGGCCGCTCCCGCGCACGGGGGCGCCCTGGTGGACCCCGACCAGGTCGGGGCCGAGCTGGGGCGGGGCGCGCTGGTGGAGTACGTGGCCGACGGTGACGCGCTGCTGGCCGTGCTGGTGGGCAGGGAGCGGCTGTCGCTGCGGCGGCTGGGCGGCGTGCGGCAGGTGCGGGAGGCGATCGTCCGCCTGCGGTACGCGCTGCGCCACCCGAGCCGCCGCCACGACGTCGAGACGGCCGCCGACGAGCTGGAAGAGCTGGTGCTCGGCCCGCTGCGCGCCGACCTGGGTGACCGGCCCCTGGTGGTCGTGCCGGTGAGCGCGCTGCACACGCTGCCCTGGGGCGCGCTCCCGTGCCTGCGCGAACGGCCGGTCAGCGTGGCGGCCGGAGCGGCGGCCTGGATGCGGG
>NZ_BAAAZP010000139.1:0-2414 GCF_039536965.1 Nonomuraea antimicrobica
GTGGCGGACGGCCCTCGGCCCGCCAGCGCCGCCACCACGCGCGGCGCGGCCAGCGGCCAGGACGCCAGCAGCCGGTCGGACTCGTCGCCGTGGTTGATCGCGTCCTCCATGACGCCGTAGAAGCACGGCAGGTACTCCACCGGCCGGGCGCCCAGTTTGGCCAGGTTGAAGTGCGCGTTGCGGCGTACCAGCGGGTCGTAGGTCCAGGTGATGCGTTCCAGCCCGCGATCCAGGGCCCAGCGGCGCTGGTGCCGTTTGAGCTCGAACCCGATGCCGCGGCCCGCCGCCGTGCCCGTGACGTGGGAGTGCAGCGCGGCGCCCGCGGCCAGGAACCCCACCGAGGCGCCGACCATGCTCCCGCCCTCGAACGCGCCCGCCACGTAGCCGCCGGCGTGCGACAGCGCGCACATCAGCTCCAGCGTGATGGGCGGGTCGGCGGAGCCGAAGTGCCAGATGCCGTCGAAGAGCGCGTGCACGCGCTCGAACTCCGCGATCTCATGGAGCTCCCTGACCTCGATCACCGTGCCGTCCTTCCACGCCGTCCTTCCACAAGGAGGTTCCCTGCAGACGGTATGCCATGGGACGGCCGCCACGGTTCACGCCGGGGCCGGGTGCTCGCGCGCGGGTTCAGGTGGTGACGGCGCCCGGCCGGAGGGCGATGCGGATGCGGCTGGGGGCGACCTGGCTCAGGCGTACCGACTCCAGGGGGACGGTCACCTCGGGCGTGCGGTAGCGGCCGTCGGGGAAGTGGCCGGCCAGGCAGGCGTGCACGGCCGCCGCCGGCACGTCGCCGTCGAGCGAACCGCGCCCGTCGCGCCAGAGCTCCAGCCAGCACGGGCCGGGATGGGCCGCCAGCGCCAGCCCCGCCACGGTCGCGCCCGCCAGCGCCCCGGTGTCGCCGCGCGTCCACCGGTAGTGCCAGATGCCCGCCGCCACCACGGGCGCGGCGGGACAGCAGCCGGGCGCGGTGAGGACCACGTCGAGCCCCTGCGACAACAGCGCCGCGATCTCCTCGGCGCAGCGGGCGACCGGGGCGCCCACCCGCAGTCCGGGAAACTCCGGCATCGGGCGGCCCGCGCCGTAGATGAGCTTGACGCCCGTCTCGAAGGGCCCGGAGTCGCTGTCGCGCCAGCCGCAGACGACGACGTCGACCGACTCGGCAGACCTCCACGTGCCGATGCGCAGCATGCTCTTTGACTACCCTTTGCCGTCAACGATCACACACCGTCGCCGTTGCGGTCTTCCCGGACGGGGCAGGAAACCGCCCGCCAGGCGGGTCGCCCGCACGGACGTCAGCGCAGGCTGCGGGCGTCGAGCCGGCGCAGCACCCGGGAGACGACCCCCGGGTCGGCGCGTCGTGCCTCGCCCGGGGCCTGCCGGACCGTGTCCGTCCGGCGTCCGCTCCCGGCGCGCCCCGCCCGGCGGGCACGGGCTTGCGGGGTCGTTCGGCCGGGTTCGCCGGGGCGTGGGGCTTGCCCGGGACTTTACATTTCCGAGCCTGACACCATCATTGCGCGGTGTGATAGTAATGTGACACTGCGTATCCGACAGAGATCCGGGAGATCTTCATGGTGGCGTACACACTCTCGATCTTGGCGGCAGTGGGCGCGGTGGCGCTCACCGCGCTGGTGTTCAGGAGGGTGACGAGAGCCGGCGAGGACCGCGACCCGAGCGGCCCGTCCGCCGCCCACGCCGGCGCGATGTTGTCGGCCATGTTCCTGCTGGTCTTCGCCATCGCGATCATCGTGCCCTGGACCACCACCGACGCCGCCCGGCTCAACACCCACGCCGAGAGCCAGGCCGCCGTGGACGCCTACTGGGCCGCCGCCGAGCTGCCCGGCGCCGCGCCCGAGGAGGTGCGCAGGTCGCTGCGCGACTACATGGCGTTCGTGGTCAAGGACGAGTGGCCGCTCATGGCCTCGGGCAGGATGCACCCGGTCGGCGCCGAGCGCATGGACGACCTGCGCGGCCGGGTCACCGAGCTCCAGCCGCGCGACGACGACGAGGAGGACGCCAAGTCCGCCGTGCTCGAACACCTCAGCGGCATCTCCACGGCCCGCGCCCAGCGCACCGCCGACGCCGCGGCCACCCCGCCCGACGGGCTGCTGCACCTGACGGTGCTCACGGGCGTGCTCGTCATCGTCTTCCCGTTCCTGGCCGGGGCCAGGCCGCGCGGGCTGGCGATCCTGCCGCTGGTGGCCACGGCCGGGCTGATCGGGTTCGGCACCTACCTGACGTGGGACATCTCCCACGTCTTCGCCGGGCCGCTGGCGGTCGGGCCCGAGGCGTTCCGGGGGGCGCTGGACGAGTTCGCGCGGATCGCCGGGGGGCTGTGACCGTGGGGGTCAGGCGCGCGCCGCTGCTGCTGGCCGCAGCCCTCGTCGCGACGGCTGCGGCCGGCCCGGCGACGGCCG
>NZ_BAAAZP010000140.1:0-69397 GCF_039536965.1 Nonomuraea antimicrobica
GCATGGCCGTGGACACCACGGCGGTCGCCGAGGTCCCCGGCGAGGTCGGGCTGGCGCAGGCCGCCGCGCTGCCGATGGCCGGGGTGACCGCTCTGCGCACCCTGCGCTCCCGCCCGATCCTGGGCCGCACGGTGCTGGTCACGGGCGCGGCCGGCGGCGTCGGCCGGTACGCGGTCCAGCTCGCGGCCCTGGGCGGCGCCCACGTCATCGCCTCCGTGGGCTCTCCGGCCCGCGCGGAAGGGCTGGCCGAGCTGGGCGCCCACGCGGTGGTCGTCGGGCTGGAGGGCGTCGACCGGCCCGTCGACCTCGTCCTCGACAACGTGGGCGGGCCCCAGCTCGCCGCCGCCTGGGAGCTGCTCGCGCCGGGCGGAGGCGTGCAGAACATCGGGTGGGCCTCCGGCGAGCCGGCGGTGTTCGAGCCGTACTCGCTGTTCTCGGTGGGGCCCGCCAAGACGATGAGCACCTTCGGCGACGTCCACGGGCTCGGGCCCGACCTGGCGACGCTGCTGGCGTTCGTCGCGCAGGGCAGGCTGTCGCCGGAGGTGGACTGGCGCGGCACCTGGGACCGCGTCGAGGAGGCCGCCCGCGCGCTGCTGGACCGGCGCGTCGCGGGCAAGGCGGTCCTCGACGTGGACCCCGCGCCCGCGGCCTGAGCGCGCGGGCCGGGGCTCAGCCCGTGGTGCGGCGGGCCAGCAGGTACGCCGTGGGGAACCCGCGCCTGGCGTCCTCCCCGGGCGCGACGACCAGGCGCGCGACCTCGGCGAACCCCGCCTCCAGCAGCAACCCGGCCACCCCGTCGAGCGCGTAGCGGTGGGCCGGGTACGCCATGTGGTCGAACGGCTCCGCCAGCCCTTCCGGCCCCTCGTACCCGGGGAAGCCGAGCAGCAGCAGACCGCCGGAGGCGAGCACCCGGCCGAACTCGGCGAATGTCTCCGGCAGCAGCTCGGGCGGCGTGTGGATGATCGAGTGGTTGGCGACCACCCCGGCCAGGGCCGCGGCGGGCACGTCGAGCGCGCCCATCAGGCCGACCTCGAAGCGCAGCCCCGGATGGTCGGCGCGGGCGCGGGCGACCATCTCCGGCGACACGTCCACGCCGAACGCGTCCACGCCGAGAGCGCTCAGGTGCGCGGTGACGTGGCCGGGCCCGCAGCCGGCGTCCGCCACCGGGCCGCCGCCGCCCGCCAGGACCATGGCCGCGAAGGCGGGGATCATCGCGTGGTGCAGCGGGGTCTCGTGGTAGCGGCCCGGGATGCACTCGGCGTAGCGGGCGGCCACGGCGTCGTAGGCGGCGGCGAGCGGGGCGTACGTCATCGGCGGCGGCTCCGGACCGGGGGACGGGGACGGGAAGGCACGCCACTGTAGCGCCGTCCTGCGGGGAGCGCGATCGAGGTCGAGCGGGCGGGCCCGCCACCCCGGGAACACCCGCCGGGGTTAGGCGGTGCCGCTCATGTCGATCTCGGTGCCGCGCGTCGACCAGTCGACGATGAGCAGGGCGATGTCACCGGCCACGTACGCGTGGCGCGGGCGCGCCTCGATCGGCAGGCCGAAGCTCTGCAAGTGCCGGTTGGCGGCCAGCCGGGCCTGCCCGGTGACGGGGTGGCCGGGCACGGGGACGAGGACGGCGGCGTCCTCGTAGGCGTGGTCGAGTGCGCGGGGATCGCCGGTGTTCATGGCCGCGACGAAGAGGGCGGCGGCGCTGTCGGGGTCACCGGTGAGGATCATGCGAGGCGCTGATGAGTCATGACTATCCATGACAAAATGATCATAACACGTTCTATGGGGTCAGGGCATGATCCCGGAATTGTCGTGGGCCTTCGTTAGGGTCCCGGCCATGGTCGATGCGGTGGCGGCGGGCGCGCGTGCGCTCACGCGCATGGTTGCCCGAGCCCGCCGTGGTCGCCGTCTGTGGTGGTTCCAGGTGAATTGGCCGGGAGGCGTGCGCGTGAACGTGTGGGAAGACCTGCTCAAGCTGGTCCAGGCGGGCGATGTGCCGGGGACGGTGCGGTTCATCACCGAGCTGGACGCGTCCGGCCGCAAGGCGGTCGCGGCGGAGCTGCCCGGTCACGTCACCCGGCGGGGCCGCGCGGCCGACTGGACGGAGTGGAGCCGGGAGGCGAGGCCGCTGCTGCTGGCGGGCGTGGGCGTCATGAGCGGCGCGGCGGCGGTCACCGCGTGGCTGTGCAGGCGCGAGTTCCGCTGGGGGAGTGGTGGGCGCGAGAGCGGGCAGGTGCTCGGCCTGCTGCGGCGGCGGCCCGTGGAGTGGCAGGCCGACGTGGCCCGCCGCCTGGCCGCCCGTATGCGGCTGCCGGAGCTGCGGCACTGGCAGGTGGCGGCCGAGCTCGTCCGCGAGACGGGCATCGAGGCGCCGGGCGACGCGGCGTTCATGGTGGGCTGGCTGCAGGCGCTGCGCCCGAGCACGGCCGCCGGTGACCCGCTGTTCGCCGCCTACCGAGACAGGCTCTTCGACATCGACGGCCTGCCCGAGGCGAACCTGTGGGAGCTCGCCGAGACGGTGATGGGGCTGCTCGGCGACGGCCGGCTCGATCGCGTTGCCGTCGTCGACGCGCTCGTCCGACGCCTGCTGCGCGACGGCCCAGGGGCGCCGGTCCAGCTCGCGGGCCTGCACGACCGGCTCGACCTCGACCTCGACGAGTCCGCGGGGCATGCCCGAGACTACGCGCGGCTGCTGCCCGCGGGGCCGGTCGCGGTGGCCGATCTGGCGCTGGCGCAGTTACGGCGGCTGGAGGAGGCGGGGCGGCTGGAGGAGGAGCTGTTCGCCGAGGCGCTGGCGGCGCTGGCGTTCCGTCCGGAGAAGAAGCTGCAGCGGGCGGCGGTGTCGTGGGCGGGCGACGCGGTGCTGCGCGTCTCGGGGCGGGTGGACACCGTGCTGGAGGCGCTGTCGCCGATCTTCACGCAGGACACGCTCGCCCTCCAGCAGCGCGCCGTACGGCTGGCCGTCAAGCTGGCGCCGCAGGCGGGGCCGGTGGGCCGCGAAGCGGTCCGGCAGGCGGCGACTGAGCTGCCCGACGAGCTGCGGGAGCGGGTGTCAGAGGCGTACGGCGGCGGCATCCTCGCGGCTCCGTCACCCGAGGCGCCCGTGCTGGCGGTCGCCCAGGGCCCGTCGATGCCGCCGCCCATCGCCTCGCCGGAGGAGCTGGCCCACGAGTTGACGGCCCTCGGCTGGCGGTCCGACGTCTACGCCTACGAACGCCTGCTCTCCGGCCTGGCCGAGTGGTCGCACCGGGAGCCCGACAGGCTTCGTGCGGCGTTGCGCCCGTGGTGGCAGCCGTTCGAGCCCTATCAGTACGGCCTCTACGGCAGCGAGATCCACGAGGGTCTCATCGAGGCCGTCAACCGTGCCTTCCTCGCCTTCGCCGCCCCCGAGCACAGCAGGGAGGTGACGCGCGAGTCGGTCAAGCGGCGGCGGCGTCCCGTCGAGCCGGGCCCGATCGACCGGCTCTACCTGCGGCGGGCGTTGGAGCTGGTGACGCCGTTCGAGGAGGGCACGGGCTGTCCGGTGCTGCTGGCCACGCCCACGTCCGGCACCGGTCACCTCGACCCGGGCGTCCTGCTCGACCGTCTGGAGCGGCTGGCGGCCGCGGGCGTCCCCGCCCTGCCCGCCGACCTGGCCCAGGCGCTGCTGCGGCTGCCGCGCGCGTTCGCGCCTGACGACGTCGAGCGGGCGGTCCGGGTGCCGTCGGAGGCGGGGCGCGTGTGCGCGGGGTGGATGCGCGGCGGCGGGCCGGCCGACCCCGGCGTGCGCGTGTCCGTGCACCGCCGCCGTGGCCATGAGGGCTCGGACTGGCCGGAACTCAGCGCCCAGCTCACCCCGCCCGACTCCGGCCTGCCGGGAACGAGTGGCTCCGGCCCTGGCCCGTCCGATCCGCGGCTGCTTGAGGAGTTTCGCGCGCTGTACGAGACGAAGTCCGGTCACACCTACACGCTGACGTGGTGGCCCCTGGCGATGCCCGCCCACCGGGAGTTCGCCGCGGCCCACCTGTCCGGTTACGTGCAGTGGTCCATGGACTCCAGTGACGGCCAGACCCGCGCGCTGGCCGCGCTGGTCCACGGCGACGGCCCGCTCGGCGCCGCCACCGCCGCCGCCCTGGTCTGCGGCATGGGCCACGTGAACCCCGCCGACCGAGGCATCGCCACCGACGCCTTCCTCACCCTGGCGGCGCGCGGCGAGGTGCCGGTGCCGGAGCTGGCGCAGGCGGTGACGGAGCTGGTCACGGCGGACTTCGTCAAGCTGAACCGGGTGGTGTCCGTCCTCGACGACGCCACGCAGGCGGGGGCGCACGAGGCCGTGTGGGCGATCATCGCCCGTACGCTGGCGGGGCTGCTGCCCGGCGACGGCGAACGCCCCCGAGCCGGAGCGGCCGACCTGCTGGCGGCGGGGGCGCGGGCGGCCAGGATCGCGGGGGCGAAGGCGGAGCTGCCCGAGGTGGCGGCGGTCGCGGCCAGGAAGGGGTCGACCAGGCTGGTACAGGAGGCGCGGCGGCTGCTGCGACTCGTCGGCACCCCCTGACCATCCGGCCCAGGGACATCCTTCCCACCCCCCATCGTGGCGGGCGCCTTGAGCGCAGTTGGGTGACGTGCGCTCGCAGGCTCTTGCGCGCCTGAGCCGAACGGTGGCATCCAAGGGCCGAACGGTGGTCAGGAGCGGCGGGTCCAGGTGTCGGCGGTGTCGGCCAGCTCGTCCAGCGCCGCCCGCACGCGCTCCTCGTCGCCGGTGGTCAGGTAGTCGATCTGCAGGCCCGCGTAGGCGGCGTTGAGCAGGGTGGCCTTGCGCAACGCGTCCTGCTCGGGCACCCCGTGGGCGCGCAGCACCTCCGCCACGTACTCGGCGCGGTCACCGAGCATCTTGGGCACGTACGGGCCGGTGAGCCGGCCGGCGGCGGACAGGCCCTCGATCTCGTGCAGCAGCCGCACCATGGGCAGGTCCTCGCCGACGTGCCAGGCCCAGGATGCGCGGACGACGTCGCCGAGACCGGTCTCCGGGGCGGGCAGGGCGGCCAACCGGGCCTTCTGCCGCCGGTCGAGGTGGGCCAGGACGGCGCTGATGAGCTCGTCCTTCCCGGCGAAGTGATGGGTGAGGACGTACGTGCTGTGGCCGAGCGCCTTGGCGAGGGGGCGCAGGGAGAGCTGGGCGATGCCGTGCTCGGCGAGATAGGCGACGATCGCGTCGAGCAGTTCGGTACGGCGTCGCGGGTCGCGGGGCCTGGCCACCTCGGCTCCTTCCTCCCGCGACGACCGGCGGCGGGCCCGTCGGCCGGACGGGTGGGCAAGAGTGCACAGCCTATTTGCATGACGACTGTTTTGCCGAATAGACATGACGATCGTTATGCTAACGGCTTCCAACGATCACGGAGGCGGCGGCGGTGACGAGCGCGGAGACCCACGGGGAGACGGTGCTGACGGAGCATTTCGCGAACGTTCGCGGTGTTCGCCTGGCCTGGTTCGAGGCCCGGCAGACCGGAGTGCCGGTGCTGGCGCTGCACGGGCACTTCGGGAGGGGGCGGGCGTTCGCGGCGCTGGCCGAGTCGCTGGCCCCGCGTCACCGCGTGATCGCTCTTGAGCAGCGCGGTCACGGGCACAGCGGACGGGGTGACGGCGACTTCAGCCCCGACGCCTACGTGGCCGACGCCGCCGACTTCCTGCGCGGGCTCGGGCTGGGACCGGTCGTCGTGCTGGGGCACTCCATGGGCGGCGTGACCGCGTTCCGGCTGGCCGCCCGCCACCCCGACCTCGTCCGGGCCCTGATCGTCGAGGACGGCGGCGCGTTCAACCGGCGGCCCGACATCCCGCACCCCGTCCTCGACGTACGGGGCTGGCCGCGCCGCGCCCCCACCCTGGCCGCGCTGCGCCGCGCCATCGAGGCCCAGGGCATCCCCGACGCCGGCTACTTCCTGGAGAGCGCCGTCGAGCACCCCGACGGCTGGGGGCTGCTGTTCGACCACGACGACATGATGGCCTCGCAGCAGGCCCTCGTCGGCGACTGGTGGGCCGACTGGCTCGGCTCGCGCTGCCCGGCGCTGCTCGTGCACGGTCTGGACAGCTTCGTCCTGCCCACCGCGATGGCCCGCGAGATGGCCGCGCGCCGCCCCGGCACCGTGCTGCGCGAGCTGCCCGGCTGCGGCCACTGGGCGCACGACGACGACCCGGCCGCCTTCGCCGCCGCCGTACGGGAGTTCCTGGACACGCTTGAGCCGTGACCCCGGCGCGGCGCACACCGGCCCGTCGCGGCGCCGCCGGGCGGCGCCGAGGACCGCTACGCCGACCCGGCCGCCTCGCGCAGCGCCTGGAGGTCGATCTTGTGCATGCCCAGCATGGCCTTCATGACCTGCTGCGCCTTGGCCGGGTCGGGGTGGCCCAGCAGCTCGGGCAACTGGCGGGGGATGATCTGCCAGGACAGCCCCCACCGGTCCTTCAGCCAGCCGCACTGCGACTCCTGGCCGCCGTCCGCGGTGAGCCTGGCCCACAGCTCGTCCACCTCCTCCTGCGTCTCGCAGTCCACGTAGAGGGAGATGGCCTCGGTGAAGGTGAACTCCGGCCCGCCGTTCAGCGCCACGAACCGCTGACCGGACAGCTCGAAGGAGACCGTCATCGCCGTGCCGGCCGGGCCCGGCCCGGCCTCGCCGTAGCGCTGGACCTCCAGGATCCGCGAGTCGGCGAACAGCGAGCTGTAGAACGTGGCGGCCTCCTCGGCCTGGTTGTCGAACCAGAGGTACGTGGTGATCTTCTGCATGACCGGTCCCTTCATCGGGGTTGTCGTTGTCCGTCACCCAGGCGTCGAACGGGCCGGGCGTGGATCGACACGGATCGACCCGGATTCCGGGAAATTTTTCCCGGCGGACTCCGCTCAGCCCAGGACCGCCCCGATCGCGGTCATGATCGGGATGGACAGGCCCGTCGTCACCAGCACGGCGCCGCGGGCCAGACGCCTGCCGGTGTCGTACGTGACGGCGTACACGTAGATGTTCTGGGCGGTGGGCAGGGCCGCGAACAGGGTGGCGGCCAGCAGGTGCGTGCCGTCGAGGCCGAGGGCGAAGCGGGCGGTGACGTACGCGACGGCGGGTTGCGCGACGGCCTTGAGCGCCACGGCCAGGCCGAGGTCCTTGCCGACGCCGTCCTCCTCGGGGGTGGGGGCCGCGTGGCGCGAGCCGTACAGGCTCAGTCCGTACGCCAGCAGCGCGACGGGGACGGCCGCGCCGCTGAGCAGGTCGATCGGGCGCATCACCGGGACCGGCAGGGAGATCCCGCTGAGCGCGAGTGCGAGCCCGAGCAGGGAGGCGACCGTGAGCGGGTTGCGCAGCGGCAGCAGCAGGGCGGCGCGCGGCGAGCGCGAGCCCTTGTCGAGGATCAGGAAGGAGACGGGCGTCAGGACGAGGAGTTGGAAGAGCAGGATGGGGGCGATGAGGGCGGCGTCGCCCAGCACGTACAGGGAGATGGGCACGCCCAGGTTGCCGGCGTTGACGTAGGAGGAGGCCAGCGCGCCGATCGTGGCCTGCCGCGCGGTGCGCCGCCACGCGAGCGTGGCCACCAGCACGAACACGAGCTGCGTGAACGCCACCGCGATGACCTCGGTCAGCAGCACCGGCGACACCAGCGCGCCCAGGTCGGCCCGCGACACCGTGGCGAACATCAGCGCCGGTGTCGCCACGAAGAACGCCAGCCGCGACAGCACCAGCTCGTCGCTGGGCCGCAGCAGCCCGACGACGCCGATGACGTAGCCGAGTACGGCGACCGACACCAAGGCGGCGAACGCCGCGACAACCCCCGACAAGTCGTTTCCTCCAAAACTGGACGTTCAGGAGGTTATCGGAGGCCCTCCGGCGGGGGGCGGCCGGTGCGGCGCCTCCCCCCTGGGCTCTCCCGGGCTTCCGCCGGGGATGAGGGGCGGCGGGATGAGGGCCGAGCATAGGTCCCAGTGCAGGGGGTAAGCCCGTCATAGCGGTTCTGACCTGGAAAAACGCCATTCAGGTCGGGCGTCGCGAGCACAACGGGGCAAATGGGGGGTCTCGGTGGCTATAGACGAAGCGCGTACCGAAGAACCGTCGACCTCGCCGCCCGACCCGTCCAAGGGCCTCGGGCGGCGCCTGGCGAGCTGGCTGTCCACCACCGATCACAAGATCATCGGCTACCTGTACCTGATCGCCTCGTTCGCGTTCTTCCTGGGGGCGGGCGTCATGGCGATGATCCTGCGTGCCGAGCTGTTCAGCCCTGACCTGGCGCTGGTGACCAACGAGCAGTACAACCAGCTCTTCACCATGCACGGCACGATCATGATGCTGTTGTTCGCCACCCCGTTGTTCGCCGGGTTCGCCAACGTCGTCATGCCCCTGCAGATCGGCGCGCCCGACGTGGCCTTCCCCCGCCTCAACGCCGTCAGCTTCTGGTTGTTCCTGTTCGGCGGGCTGATCGCGGTCAGCGGCTTCTTCACCTTCTCGGGCGCGGCCAGCTTCGGCTGGTTCGCGTACACGCCGCTGTCGGACGGGGTCTTCTCGCACGGCCCGGGCGGCGACCTGTGGATCATGGGGCTGGCGCTGGCGGGCCTGGGCACGATCCTCGGCTCGGTCAACTTCATCACCACGATCATCTGCATGCGCGCGCCCGGCCTGACCATGTTCCGGATGCCGATCTTCACCTGGAACGTGCTGCTGACCAGCATGCTCGTGCTGATGGCGTTCCCCGTGCTGGCCGCCGCCCTGCTCGCGCTGGAGGCCGACCGCAAGCTCGGCACCCACGTGTACGACCCCGCCAACGGCGGCCCCATCCTCTGGCAGCACCTGTTCTGGTTCTTCGGCCACCCCGAGGTCTACATCATCGCGCTGCCGTTCTTCGGCATCATCACCGAGATCCTGCCCGTCTTCAGCCGCAAGCCCATCTTCGGCTACATCGGCCTGGTCGGCGCCACCATCGCCATCTCCGGGCTGTCGATGACCGTATGGGCGCACCACATGTTCCCCACCGGGCAGGTGCTGCTGCCGTTCTTCTCCTTCTTCACCTTCCTCATCGCGGTGCCGACCGGCGTGAAGTTCTTCAACTGGACGGGCACGATGTGGCGCGGGCACCTGAGCTTCGAGTCGCCGATGCTGTTCTCGGTCGGCTTCCTGGTCACCTTCCTGCTGGGCGGGCTGACCGGGGTGATCCTGGGCTCACCGCCGCTCGACTTCCACGTCACCGACAGCTACTTCGTCGTGGCGCACTTCCACTACGTGGTCTTCGGGACCGTCGTGTTCGCCATGTTCGCCGGGTTCTACTTCTGGTGGCCGAAGATGACCGGCAAGATGCTGCACGACGGGCTCGGCAGGGTGCAGTTCTGGATGCTGTTCATCGGCTTCCACGCCACCTTCCTCGTACAGCACTGGCTGGGCATGCTCGGCATGCCGCGCCGCTACGCCGACTACAGCGCCGTCGACGGCTTCACCGACCTGCACCGGATCTCCTCGATCGGATCGTTCCTCCTGGGCGCCTCGGTGCTGCCGTTCCTCTACAACGTCTGGTACACGCATCGGAAGGGGAAGAGGGTCACCCTCGACGACCCCTGGGGGTTCGGCAACTCGCTGGAGTGGGCCACCTCGTGCCCGCCGCCCCGGCACAACTTCACCAGCCTGCCCCGCATCCGTTCCGAACGGCCCGCCTTCGACCTGCACCATCCCCACGTCGGCGGACGTGCGATCGAGGCGGAGTGACGGCCGTGGAGGGCCTGTCACCCCAGGAGCGACTCATCCTGGAGGCGATCGAGGTGGAGCTGAAGAACAGCGGGCCGGGGCTGGCCCACCGGCTGGACGCGTTCAACGCCCAGGCCGCCCGGCAGGGGCCCCAGCGCTTCGCGGCGCACGTCAGCGGCTGGGAGGTGGCCGGGGTGCTGGCCATGGTCGTGCTCCTGTGCGTGATCATGACATTGCTGGTCGTCTCCTGCTGACGCGCCCGGGCGGCGTGGCCGCTAGGCTGGCCGCCCGGCCGAGCCAGCAGATCACGGAGGACTCCGGTGGACGACGACCAGCCCAGGTCACGCGAGCGTCGCCTGAGCGGCTACGCCGCCGTCTCCACGTCCCTGGCCCTGCGCGGCGACCACGAGCTGGCCGAACTGCTGGCCGAGCGGGCGGTCCCGCTCGGCAGCGGCATCGGCGGCACCTCCGCGCTGCTGGAGGTCGAGGGCACCCCCGTCTTCGTCAAGCGTGTCACCCTCACCGACCTCGAACGGCAGCCCGTCCACGCGCGCTCCACGGCCAACGTGTTCGGCCTGCCGCCCTTCTGCCAGTACGGCATCGGCTCACCCGGCTTCGGCGCCTGGCGGGAGCTCGCGGCGCACACGATGACCACGGACTGGGTGCTGTCCGGGCAGTTCACCGGATTCCCGCTCATGTACCACTGGCGCGTGCTGCCGCAACCCGCGCCCGCCCTGCCCGAAGAGCTGGCCGACGAGGAACGGACCGTCGCCTACTGGGGCGGCGGCGAGGAGGTGCGCCGCCGGCTCCACGCGCTGCGCACCTCCTCGGCGAGCCTCACGTTGTTCCTCGAACACTTCCCGCACGACCTGCACACCTGGCTGGCCGCCCAGGTGCGCTCCGACGGTGCCGAACGGGCCTGCGCCATGGTGGACCGGGGCCTGCGCGAGGGGGTGACGTTCATGAACGCGCGGGGGCTGCTGCACTTCGACGCCCACTTCGAGAACATCCTCACCGACGGCCACAGCCTCTACTTCACCGACTTCGGGCTCGCCACCTCCTCGCGCTTCGCCCTGTCGCCGCAGGAGAGCGCCTTCCTGCGGGTGCACGCCTCCTACGACCGCACGTACACGATGAGCCAGTTCGTGGGCTGGCTGGCCTGGGCGCTCCACACGACCGACACCGACGAGCGCGACGCGCTGGTGCGGGCCTGGGCCGACGGTGAACGGCCCGGCGGGGTGCCGGCCGGGGTGGCGGCGATCCTGACCAGGTACAGCCCGCTGGCCGCGGTGATGAGGGGCTTCTACCGCAGGTTGCAGCGCGAGAGCAGGCAGGCGCCGTACCCGCTGGAGGAGATCCGCCGTGTCGGCGAGCGGCACGGGCTGCCCGTCGGCGTCTGACCCGAGGTGAGGTTCTATGACCGTTTTGCGGTCCATCGCCCTGTTCGTCCTGGCGGCCCTGGCCGAGATCGGCGGCGCGTGGCTCGTCTGGCAGGGCTGGCGCGAAGGGCGCGGCGTGTGGTGGATCGGCGCGGGGGTGCTGGCGCTGGGCGCGTACGGGTTCGTGGCCACCTTCCAGCCCGACCAGAACTTCGGCCGCATCCTGGCCGCGTACGGCGGCGTCTTCGTGGCCGGGTCGCTGGCCTGGGGCATGGTGGCCGACGGGTTCCGCCCCGACCGGTGGGACGTGATCGGCGCGCTGATCTGCCTGGCCGGGGTGGCGGTCATCATGTACGCGCCACGCTCCTGACCGTCGCGCCACGGACGGCTCCGGCTTACGGTCGGGGAGCGGCACACGGTAACCCTTTCGTAAGGGGTGTGCGCCACGCTGGGGGGCACATGAAGCGCCGACCAGAAGGAAACACCTCATGCGTACGTTCAAGCTCCAGGTCCAGACCACCATCGACGGCTACATGGCCGGTCCCAAGGGCGAGATGGACTGGGTGACGTCCTCCTGGAGCGACGACCTCAACACCTACGTCGAGGCCCTGATGGAGTCGGTCGACCACATCGTGCTGGGCCGCAGGCTCGCCGAGGGGTTCATCCCCGCCTGGGCGGCCGGGCCTGAGGGCGAGACCAAGGAGGGCATCGCCTGGATGAACGACACCCCCAAGGTCGTCATCTCCGACAGCCTGGCCGAGTCGCCCTGGCCCAACGCCACCGTGGCCGGGGGAGACCTGGTCGAGACCGTCAACCGGCTCAAGTCCCAGCCCGGCGGCGATCTCATCGCCTACGGCGGCGGCACCCTGGTGTCGAGCCTGATCACCCACGAACTGCTCGACGAGCTCCACCTGTTCGTGAACCCGGCCACGATCGGCACCGGCATGCCCGTCTTCCCCGACCTGGCCGCCGCCCAGCGCTTCAGCCTCGTCACGGCCCGTCCGTTCGAGTGCGGGATCACCGCCCTGCACTACCAGCCGCAGCGCCCCTGAGCGGGCCTGTTTCCATGTTCGGCACGCCGGGCCGAACGGTTTCGTGGTTTCGTCCGATGTAGGAGTGTGACGGCAGACAAGAACCTCGGCGGGGCGTGGGGGGTGACGGTGACGGGTGGCGCGATCTTCGGGCTCATCTCCTGGCGGGCCGTTGCGACGCTGCTGGCGATCATGGCCTTGAGCGGGGCCTTTCGGATCATCATCGAACGGCAGCGGCGCCGGACCTTCGTGGCACTGGTGACCGACGCTCCCCCGGGCACCGTGGTCGTACAGCAGGATGGCCCCGGAGGCCAGATGATGAGGATCACCCTGGGCAGGCAGCGCACTCGGCCACGAGCCGAGGACGGCGGGTGACCGCCCGGATCCCCCCGGAGATCGCCGACCAAGTGGGAAGGCTGTATGTCCAGGCCGCATCGGCACTGTTCCGATACGCCTGCAAGCTCCCCCAGGTGGACCGGGCACACGCAGAGGACCTGGTGCACATCGCGTTCCAGGAGGCCGCGCTGTGCTGGGACGAACTCGCCGCCCGGGATCTGGAGGGCCGGCGCAGGTGGTTGTTCGCCGTGTTGCGGAACAAGGCGATCGACGAGTGGCGCAGGAACCGGCGTCAGCAGCCCTGCGCCGACCTCCCCGAGCCCGTCCACCCGGCGGCGGAGCCTTCGACCAGGTCCTGTCCACGCTGGCGTTGCGGAGGTGCTGGTCGGCCGTCGAGCAGATGCCGCCGATGCGGCAGCGCGTCGCCTTCCTACGCTGGAACGAGCAGTGGACCACTCGCGAGATAGCCGACTGGCTGGGAGTCGCCCCCGGAACAGTGCGCGGGTACATCAAGGTCGCGCGAGATCAACTGGTCGAACAGATAGGTGCCGACGTCCCCTTCCTGGACGATCAGGAAGACAGCGCGGGCAGTGGAAACGATCACAGGAAGGAGGGGTAGTGGGGGGGAACTTTGATCCTCGGATCAATGATCGCGTGCTTCTCGATGAGATGGAGCTCTACGGGCGGCTCCTCGCGGCGGTGGCCACGTTCGACAGGCCGTTGACCGAAGCGGAGATCGACGAGGTTCTCGACCTCGGTCCCGAACCTGCACGCTCGGGTCCGCAGGCGCGGGTGCTCGCCTCCGTCCGAGCGGGGACCGACGTCGGACGCCGCCCGGGAAGCCGTACGGAGCGTCGGACGCCGGGCTTCGTGGTGCGGCGTGACACCACCCCCGTCTCGCCCGCGCAGGTGTACCGGCAGGCGCGGCAGCAGGCAGCCGCCGACGAGCCCGCCCATGACGTGGGCGCCGGGCTCGCCAGGCTCGTGCAATGGATGACCCACGACTCCGACGACAACCCGGCCCGCTCACCCTGAGCCACACGGACTCCGGCGGACGCGCGCGGGACCGGCACGGCCTCGAACGGAAACGCCGAGGAAACGGCCGATGGCGCATGACTGGTCCTTTCGCCGAGGAAAGGACTCCATTCGTGAACCGTGCGACCGCGACCGGCGTGGCGCTGGGCGCTCTGCTGACGAGTTCCCTGGTCGCTGCGCCGCCCGCCCCGGCCGGCGCCGAGGTCAGGCCGGCTTCCATCGTGTGGCGACAGTGCCCGGCGTACTCCGACGAGGAGTTGCGCTCACGAGGGCTGACGGAGGAGCAGTTCGCGACGTTCAGGCGGGTGCTCGGCCGCGCGGAGTGCGGCACCCTGAACGTTCCCCAGGACTACGCCGACCCGGGCGGCACGCCGATCACCGTCGCCCTGACCAGGCTGAAGGCCACCGACCAGAAGCGCAGGATCGGGAGCCTGGCGGTCAACCCGGGCGGGCCGGGCGGCAGCGGCTACCTGATGCCGATCGAGCTCGTCACGAAGGGCGTGCCGCTGGACGAACGCCATGACCTGATCGGGTTCGACCCCAGGGGCGTCGGCCGCAGCACCAAGACCGCCTGCGCCCTGAGCCCGGGCGAGAGCCAGCCAGGACCGGTCACCGAGGAGCGGGCCAGAAGGGTCTACGACGAGACGGCCGCCAGGAACCAGGCGTGCGCCCGCTCGAACCCCGCCTTCCTGAGGCAGCTCACCGCCGCCAACGCGGCCCGCGACCTCGACCGCATCCGTGCCGCGCTCGGCGAGCCGAAGATCAGCTTCTACGGCGTCTCCTGGGGGACCTGGCTCGGGGCCGTCCTGCGCAGCCTGTACGGCGACAAGGTGCACCGGATGTGGCTCGACAGCGTCGCGCCGCCCGATCGCGGCCGGGACCACGCGGCCGAACTGCGCGCCATGGCGAGCGACCGCGTCTTCCAGCGGATGGCCGCCTGGATCGCCGAGCGCGACGCCGCCTACGGGCTGGGCGCGTCCCGTGAGGAGGTGGTGTCGGCGCTGACGGCGCTGCGGAAGTCGCTCGACGCCGAGCCGCTGACGTTCACCGACCCCGGCCTCACCGTGGACGGGGGCCGGCTCGCCGAGGCCGCGGGCCGCTCCAGCACGAGCTGGCCCGACGTCGCGCAGGCGGTCAGGGAACTGGCGGACGCGAAGGGGCCGACGGCGCCGCCGGCCGTCAAGAAGGTGTTCGGCGGCGGCTCGCGCGGCGACGGGTCCGACAGGACGGCCAACCTGGCCTACGTCTGCAACGAGGACTCGGGCTCGCGCGCGTTCGAGCCGGCGTGGCAGGCGTACCAGCGGCGCGTGCGGCTCTACCCGGTGACCGGCCGATCCAGCGCCTACGTGCCGACGTGCGCGGGCTGGCCGCCGGTGGCGGACGAGACCTCGGTCAGGCGCGGGAGCGGCTCGCTGATGTTGTCCGGCCACCGGTACGAGACCCTGGCCCCGTACGAGGGGACGCTGGACATGCACGACACCATCGGCGGGACCCTGGCGACCATCGACGACGACGTGCACGGCTCCGCGGCCCGGGTGCCCGGCTGCATCACCAAGATCGTCGACTATTTCGAGACCGGGCGGCGCACCGGCACCTGCCCAGGCTCGCCGCTCCCCTCCTGACGGGAACGAACCACGGCGGGCGCCCGGCAGGGTGCTCAGCCGTGGTCGCGCATCCAGAGCTCGGCCAGTTCGCCGGTGTCCGCGCTCTGGAACGCCACGCTCCGTTCCTGGTGGTCCACCTGGACGCCGACCGGGCGCAGGTCCGGCACCAGGCCGCTGCGCAGGGCCTCGGCCTCGGGCAGCTCTTCGTGGCGGCCGGGACGCCACCAGTAGACCTGCGGGGAGAGCGCCTTGTCGCCCGTGTCGTACAGTCGCCGCGACAGGTCCTGCACGGCCTCCATCGCGGCGAACAGGTGCGCCTCGCCGCCGATCTCGTGGACCAGCACGTACTCGGGCAACGGGAAGGAGACCAGCGCGCCGTACGGGGCCTGGCCGGTGTGGCGGCGCAGGACGTGCGCGTGCGCGCCGACGTACCGGTGCGTGCCGCCGATGTGCGTCACCGGCACGCCCCCGACGCTGCTGGTGCTCGCGTAGTGCTCCTCGGCCAGCGAATGCGCCACGGCGGCCCCGAAGGCGGCGTCCTGCGGCGCGTCGCCGAGCCGGGCCCGGTCGAGCGGCATGATCGAGTCCGGGTAGTCGACGACCACGGTCTCGATCAGCCCGGGGGCGAGCCGCCTGGTCACCAGCGAGTCGCGCATCTCGCCGAGGGCGTCGTCGGTGTACAGGCGCATGCGCAGGTCCTGGTCCCGGATCCGCTCCGAGCCGCGGCCGAACGCCGCGGCGGCCTGGGCGGCGTACCCGGCCGCGGCCTCCTGGAGCGCACCGGGGCCCGCATTCGCGGCGTGGTCGCGCCAGGCGCTGATGTCGGCGTTCGCGGTGGTGCCGTCGGGCAGTCGCACGCTGATGGTGTGCAGGTCGGGCAGCGCCGCTTCGTACCCCTGCTCGGCGAACGCGCGCAGCAGCGCCTGGCCGATGTCGTCCTGTGCGGTTTCTCTCATGGAACGCGCACTTTACCGGGAATGCCAGGCCACAACGGAATCGAGACGTCCCGGCCAGACGCGGACCCGGCGGCCCATGCGAACCCCGCACCGGATTCCACTGAGTCACTTGCGCGAGGTAAGCGGCGCTTGTTAGATCGAGCTGATCACCTCGTCGGCGTGGCGGCGGACCCGGAGGAGGGACAGCGCAGGTGCCTCGGCCAGAGCGTCCGCTGGACACGGGAGACAGCTCGTCGTCACGTTTCGCGGCCGACCTGCGCGCCCTGCGCAGGAAGGCCGGCGATCCCACCTACCGGGTGCTCGCCCAGCGTGCCCACTACTCCGCCGCGACGCTGTCGGAGGCCGCCTCGGGCCGAAAGCCGCCCACGCTGGCGGTGACGCTGGCCTCTGTGGGCGCCTGCGGCGGTGACGAGGCCGAGTTGGAGGCCCGCTGGCGGCGTATCAGCGAGGAAGCGGCGAAGCCCGGCGATGACGACACCGCTTCTCCGTACGCCGCCTCCCCGTACGTGGGCCTGGCCGCCTTCCAGGAGGAGGACGCGGCGCGGTTCTTCGGTCGCGAACGCATGACGACGAGCTGCTGGCCCGTGTCGCCGAACGCCGGATCGTCATGCTCTTCGGCGCCTCGGGCGCGGGCAAGTCGTCGCTGCTGCGCGCCGGGTTGCTGGCCGGGGTCCGTGCCGGGCGGCCGTCCTGGCGGGCTCTGCTGTTCACGCCGGGGACGCACCCGCTGGAGGAGTGCGCCATCCGGCTCGCGGGCGTCGTCGGCGGCACCCCTGGCCCGCTGCGCGACGAGCCGGCAGGCGACCCCCGGGCGCTGTACCGCCTGGCCGGGCAGGCCCTCGACGGCGAGCCGGCCGAGGCCGAGATCCTGCTGATCGTGGACCAGTTCGAAGAGGTCTTCACCCTCTGCCGCGACGAGGGGGAACGCGCCCGCTTCCTGGACCTGCTCCTCACCGCGGCCACCGGCGGCAACAGCCGATGCCGGCTCGTCATCGGGGTGCGGGCCGACTTCTACGCCCACTGCACCGGCCATCCTGCCCTGCTGGCGGCACTGCCCGAGGCTCATCTGCCGCTCGGCCCGATGACCGCCGACGAGCTGCGCGAGGCCGTCATGCAGCCCGGCGTGCGCGCCGGGCACATCGTGGAGGGCGCGCCGGCAGCGCGGATCGTCGCCGACGCGGCGGGGCAGCCCGGCGCCCTGCCGCTGGTCTCCCACGCCCTGCTGGAGACCTGGCTCAGGCGCTGCGGCGTCGCTCTGACGCCGGCCGCGTACGAGGCGGCGGGCGGCCTCAGCCAGGCCGTCGCGAGGACGGCCGAGGACACCTACACCGCGCTCGGCCCCGGGCGGCGGCGGCTGGCCCGGCAGGTCTTCCCGCGCCTGACCGCCCTCGGCGAGGGCACCCAGGACACCAAGCGCCGCATCGGCCGCCACCAGCTCGACGACGACCCGGACACCGGCGCCGTCCTGGAGCACCTCGCCCGCGCCCGCCTGATCACCCTCGACCGCGACGGCGTCGAGATCGGCCACGAGGCCCTCATCCGGTCCTGGCCCCGCCTGCACGACTGGCTGGACGAGGACCGCGAGGGGCTGCGCCTGCACCACCGGCTCGCCGAGGCCACCGAAGCCTGGGCCGCGCTGGGCCGCGACCCGGGATCGCTCTACCGGGGGACGGTCCTCGCCATGGCCCGCGACCCGGCCGGCGCTTGACGGTGTCGTCGCCTTTGATCTGGGGTTGCCGTGTCGCCAAGCCGCTCGATCCGGCCGCGCCCAAGGCTGAGCCACCGAGCGCAGCACGACGGCGTCAACCAGGAACGAGCTGTCCGCGCAGGAATTCAGACGCGGCACCGGGCAGCAGGTCGGCGAGCCGGTGGCCCAGGCCGGGGGAGGGGGCTGTACTGGGGAGTTCGGCGCGTTCTTGACCGCCGATGAGCAAGTGGACGTGTGGTCTGAGGTGCCTCATATGCCGTTATCGGGTGCCGACGAGCATTCAGCTCCGGAGTGGATCGTCAGTGGCGCTCCTGGGCGTGCGGGAACGGCGATCCCACCCGGGCCAGCGGGGTCTGGGCGCGCACCCGGATCAGGCCACCACCACCGGCAAGCTGCGGCCCAGGCCGGTGAGGCGAAGCAGTCGGGACATGAACGGGCGGGGCCCGCTCAGGACCAAGGTGATTCCCATCGTCCGGGCGCGGTGCCGGATGCCGACCAGGACGGCCAAGCCGCCGGCGTCGCAGAACGACACCTGCGACAGGTCGATGACAAGCAGGCTCGTGCTGTATTTCAGCGTGTTCAGCAATTGCTGGCGAAGCGCTGCGGTGGTGAAGATGTCGATCTCGCCCGACAGGCGGACGGTGGTCGGCCGCGAGGAGTCGGCCACGCCGAAAGGGGCGGTGTCGGTCACAGTCATGGAATATCTCCTTTTTGGAGAAGCTGAGATGGGATGAGATGCCTGCTGACCAGAACGTCGGTCCGCCTGGATCGGGCGGTCCTTGAACTGTTCGATCCGGCCGGCAGACGGCACACGGGTCACACCGGCCAAGGGCTGTCCGCTGAAGGAGGGGTCTCCTGGTCGGTGACCGACCCGCACTCGTTCTCCCAGCAGGCCGCGCTCTCGGTGGCCGTCCCGCGCAGAGGCGGAGCGGGGCCGGGCGGCAAGCGTGCGAAGGTGACGATGTCATCGGCTGTCAGGTCGGCGGTGTTCTGGGCGGTGAGCTTGAGCGCGGCCTCGGCAGGGCCGGCGGCGGTGTCCGGTGGGATGACCAGCAGGACGACGGGCTCGCCGGTGGCGAAGAACAGAGCGACCAGGCGCGGGTCGGCGTGGCGGAACCAGCTGATGCGTACCGGCCGCCCGCGTGCCGGGATCCGGCGCGGGATGTGCTGCCACGCGTCCCGGCACACGCCTACCAGTAGCGTGGTCCTCCCCAGCCGCTGGTCGACGGCGGCGATGAGGCCGGGCAACTCGGTGGCCGCGTCGCGGGAGAAGGGCCACCAGGCGCCGTCCACCGCGGCTCGCCGATCCAGCACCGGGTGGAGACTGAGCCGTAGCACGGAATCGACCCGAGGAATCGCCGACGAGACGGGACTGAGCGGTGCGGACTGAGAAAGAAGTGCCGGCGTCATGGTCGTTGACCTGTCCGGGCCCCACTTGAAGGGGCCGGTGATGGTTCGCCGGGGGCGACGCCGACCTGAATGCCAACGCTCGAAAAGTCCTCGGTGTTTTCACTCTACCTTGTACTTCCCGGAATTCCCTAATTCCGGAAGTAGGTGTATAGGCGACTTCCGGAAACACCGCCCTCGGCTCAGGGATCACGGAGCCGGCCGGACCAGCTTCAGGAAAAACGCGTCCGGCTCTCCAGGCCGGGACGCTGCACGATGGTTCCTGCTCGCACCTGAACATCCTTGTGCGGACGCTCAACCCCAACTGAGCCTAAAGCCAAGGGCATGATTTCTGCTGATAGTCTCCGGTTTTGATTCCTCATTTAAGGTCGTCTCTGTAGATGGAAGTCCTGCTTTGGGTAGGACGGGCCTGCCATGCTCGGGTCACGGCTTGTCCGGGGAGTCCAGGGAGATCGGGGTGTGCGCGGTGGCGCGGGGGGATTGGCTGGAGAGTCGTGGAGGACGAGATGGCGAACGTGGACGTGTGGGTGTACGCGCTGTCCAGCGTGGAAGGCAAGGAGCAGCGGGTGACACTTCACCTGTACGGCGGGCAGTCGCTCAAAGGGGCTGTCGTCGAGCTGGATCGATCCCGCAACACCGTCGTGCTCGACGAGTACGCGCATGGCTCCGCCGCGACGCGGCACGAATCGCCCGTGCACACGGTTCTCCTGACAGCGGTGCAAGCTGTCACGATCCACAAGGAGGAGTAGGCGGGTGGCGTCAACGGCGCCCCGCTGGCTGCCGAGCGGCCCGGATGGCCCGTGGGCAGCGGATCGGCCGCCCCTGCGGCACAGCGTTCGAGTGCTGCGTGGTCGCCTGCGGACGGGACCGGTCCGGCGCTCCGAAAAGCTGTGGTAACCTCGAAGCCGTTGCAATAGTCTACCCATAAAATGACTTTGTACGCACCTGGCAGAGTTTATTTCCAGGTGCGTTTTTGTATCCGGTCATCTCCGGATGGGCTCTCATTGCGGCGACCCGGCGATTCGCGCGGTGCGAATTGCGTCCCGGTAATCTCTGAAGGAGATCGTCATAGCATCCGGAACCGTCAAGTGGTTCAATGCCGAAAAGGGCTTCGGCTTCATCGAGCAGGACGGCGGCGGCCCCGACGTCTTCGCGCACTACTCCAACATCGTCGCCAACGGCGGCTACCGTGAGCTGCGCGAGGGTCAGAAGGTGTCCTTCGACATCACCCAGGGGCAGAAGGGCCCGCAGGCGGAGAACATCGTCGCCGCCTGACCTGGCGCGGTCCTGAGCCCGGCCCGCGCCCATGACCGGATGCGGGCCCGGATCAGCTTCGGGCCGTACCTTCGTATCCCCGTGTGGGTTGACGGGGGAGCGGGGCCGGGGCGGCGTATGGTGAGTTGCCTGGGACATTTCGCATGTCGGCAACCGCGTCGGCGTCGCCCCGGATACGCCCGGCCCGCAACGCCGGAGACAGGCGGCACACCGATGCCGAACCGAGATCCCTCAGTCACGCCTATCACCCTGCGTCCGGCCCGGGTGTCCCTCGAACCCACGCTGACCCGCGACGGAGCCCTCGACGGGGCCTGGTGGCCGCACTCCTCCGACCTTCACCATGAGCTGCCCGTCCTCGTCCGCTTCCTGGAGCACCGGCTCGGTCCCATCCTGCGGGTCAGACTCGACACCGCCGCCTGGTACGACGTCCCGGCCCACCTGCTCGTCGACGGCCGTTTCGTCCGCGTCAGCGGCTTCTCGGCAACGCCGAACACCATCAGGGTGATTCGCGGCAGCCAGGACGGCTTCATGCTCCTGGTGATCCCGCCGCACACCGCCGGCCCCATCGCGTCCGCCGCGATGAGCACCGCCGCGCGCACGGGCAACTCCCTGTCCGCGAACGAGATCCTCGCCCCTTTCGACCTGCTCGCGCATCCATCCGTGTCGGGGATGAGAATGCGCCGCTATCAGGACTCCGACAGAGAGGCGGTACTCGCCCTCGTCGACGCCGATCGACTGCCCGGCCAGCCGTCGTGCACGTCCCACATGCTCGACCAGGCGATGACCGGCACGTCTCTTCCCGGTCCCGGTCCCGGTCCCTGCGACGACATCGAACATCCGCGAACCGACGTGCTGGTGAATCCGTACGGCCACGTTGCGGGAGCCGTGTCGTACGCGACACACCGCGATCGCCGCGCCGGGCAGATCCTCTGGCTGCACGGGCACGAGATGCTGGACGTCGTGGCGGCCCTCGTCCGCCACGCGCTCCACCGGCTGGGCGGCGGCGCACCCGTGCACGCCTTCGCCACTGCCCTCGCGCCGGGCCTCGGACTGGCCGGCCTGCCGACGGGACGCCGGCCCGTGACCAGAAAGGTCCTCGAGAACGCGGGCTTCGTCGCGCGGGACTCCTGGCGTTACCTGCGCCGTACGACGCCTAGCGATCCCCGTGCTCCCGGGTGCCCGATGGTTGAGGTCGTCGCCAGCACCGCCCCGCCGGGCTGGTGGCTGAAGGCCCGGGACGACGACGCCTCGGCCGAACTGGTCGCCCAGGAACCGAACGACGGCCTCGGCGTCCTGTGGTGGTTCGGCGCCGCCGCCGGCCACGCCGACGAGGAGCTCGAACGGGCGCTGCTGTTCCAGGCGGACGCCCTGCTACGCGAACACGCGGCCTCGGAGACGGTCCTGTACGCCGCCGGCGACCCGGAACCATCCTGGGAGCTGTTCGAGGCCGCCGGTTTCGCGAAGATCGACCATCTCGTCTCCTTCACCCGGCTGTATGCCTCCGCCGACTGACCTCGCCCGAACTCTGTGCCTCTGCGGCCCTTTCGTGCGAGACCCGGAGGTCGCGAGTTCCGGCCACGGCCGTCCGTACCTGCCGCCGCAGCACCTCACCGAAGGAAAGAGATCATCGTTCCCCGCATCATCACCCCGTCCGAGCAGCCGGCACGACCAGTACGCCGCCACGTCAGCGAGGCGAAGCTGAACGCGCGCGGCCAACTGACCGAGGACGTCGTCCGGTGGACCTGCCCACACGGACTGCAGGCCGGCAAGGGCTGCGTCGCCTGCTACCACGCCTGCGCCGACGCAGACCCGGCGTTGCCGTTGTGGAGGATCGCGGTGTGGTTCACCTCGGAGCGGCCGATGCCGATCAGGGCACTGAAGGACGTCCGCCGCCATGGCCGCCACCTCGCGCTCGACCAGCCGTCCACACCTCTGGTGTACCTCCTCAGCGGACAGGCGCGGGCCGCCACGGGCACCGAAGCGGTCGCGGGGCTGGTCGGGTTCCTCCTGGACAACCGGCACGTCGTTGACGCGTTCACCGTGACGGAGATCCGCGCGGTCCCCTCCTGACGAGCGCCGGGTCGAGCGCGTCGCCACCACCGTGGTAGGTGGTCGCGCGTCAGCCGTTCGTTCGTGGCAGAGTGGGCGCTTGGGTGGGATTCGCGCATGAACGGGGAGTGAAGGGCCGCTCCGTGAGAAGATCGAGATCATGATTGGACTGCCTGGCTCAAGCCGCCGGGGCGCTCCCGCCCGCACGACGGCCACCTGCACCTCTGTGACGCCCATGCCTGTGACGGGCACGGCTGCGGCTACGGTGGGGGCGGGTAGGGTCGAGTGCTGAGCATGCCCCGAACCGACGACGCCTCCGCTCCGGATTCCGCCGTGAGGGCTCGGGGCGCGTCCTTAGTGGCCGACGAACGCCAGGCCCCGGATCGGCTCATCCCGGCGACCCCCGAGGACGTCCTGTCCGACCAGGTTCTTCCCGCCCTGGGACACGGCGACCCGGCCGAGGCGAACCCGGTTCACGGCGATCCGGTTGGAGCCTTCCAGGCCGAGCGCGACGCGGCCGGGAGTCACCCGGCCGACGGCCACCCGGGCGAGGGCGCAGGCAGAGCGCCCGCCCACAGGTCCACCTCTCGCACGATCACCTCCCGGACGGCGACCGCCGACCAGGCGCCCACCCGAGCGGAGGCGGCCGGGGTGACGGCGGCAGGGGTGAAGTCCACCAGTGTGCAGGCGAGCGGTGCGAACGCGGATGGTGTGAAGGTGGACGGGGTCGTCGCGGGTGGGCCGGAGGGTGCGGTGAAGGCGGCAGGGTCGGCGATCGGCGAGCCGGAGGGCGGCGACCCTGAGGGCGGCGGGCCCGGGGCCGGGAGCGTGGGGCGGATCGGCGGGTTGCTGCCGCGTCGGCGGCCCGGTGACGGAGGGGAGGCGTCGGGGGACGATGTCGACCTGGTCGACGCCCTGGCCCCGACGACCCACCGCACGGTGGCCGACTGGCTGGCCGAGAGGTCGTCGGCGGCCACCCGGCAGGCGCGGCTGCAGGTGCTGGCCGCGTTCCTGCGCTGGCTGCGGGCCACCGAACCGGCGCTCGACCTGCTCGCCGTCACCGGCGCCCACCTCGACGCCTACTGCGACGGGGCGCTCGCCGGGACCCTCATCACCGGAGTACGCACCCCCGGCAGGCCACTCGCCAAGACGACCGTGTCCAGGAAACGCGCCGTCCTGTCGTCCTTCTACACCTTCGCCTGGCGTAGCGGCGCGGTACGGCACGACCTCACCGACCCCGGCCCGGCCGCCCTCACCCGGAAGGAACGGCTGCTGCTGCGCCGGGGCATCGCCCGGCTGGCCGCCGACGGCAGGGCCGCCGAGGCCGCCGCCGTCGCGCTGCTGGACGCCACCGGCGCGCCCCCGGCGTCCCTGGCCGGGCTGACCCTGCAAGACCTGCGCGCGGTGGTGGACGGCGAGCCCGCCATCGTCACCGTGCACAACAGCCGCGGCGACCTCGTCGCCTTTCCGATACCGCCGCTGGCCCGCCCCCTGCTGGTGGAGAGGTACGGCGCGGGGACCGCCGGAGAGCCGCTGATCAGGCGGCCTGACGGTCAGCCCGTGGACGCGCGCTGGCTCGGCGCCGCGCTCACGCAGGCCGCCCTGGCCGGCGGCCTGCCCCGGCGGCGGGCCGAACTGCTGGATCCGCAGATGTTGCGGGCCGCCACCGCCACCGAACTCATCCGCGACCGGGCGGCCCGCCCCAAGACGGCCCAGTCCAGGACGGTTCAGCCCAAGGCCGCCCAGTCCAAGACCGCGACCTGACCCGGCCCGGCCCGGCCCGGCCGTTCGGCCTGGCCGGGCTCCAGGATCCCCGATCCGGCGGCGTGGATCCTCGCGCGGTGGCGAGGCCGGGCGGGCCTCGCCGTGCCGTCACGCGTTCCCGTCCGGCCTCAGGGCGACTTGTACTCGACCGCCTTGCCGCAGTAGCCGATCCCGACCGGGGTGTTGCTGTACCGGCACACCTGGACGACCACCCGGTCGATCGTCCTGACCCCGCTCGCGTCCGACAGGTCGAAGGCCAGCTCGACCGTCCCGTCGTCCGCCTTGGCCACCTCGGAGTCGACGAGGGACGCGCCGTGGTAGGCGTGGAAGACCGCCTGGGAGTGCATCTGGTCGGGCGCGCAGACGGAGGTGGCGGGGTCGTCGGCGAGGGTGCCCTTGACCTGGACGGCGGGGCGGATGACGGGCCCTTCCACCCAGTCGAGCGTTCCCTCCGTGACGCCGCGGCGGCACTGGTCGCCGGAGTCGGCGGCGAAGTCCACCGCCGCCGCCTGGGCCGCCACGACGGGCTGGGCGGCCATCAGACCCGCGGTGAGGACGGCGCCCAGTGCCAGCCGGGTACGTAAGCGCATGGCAACTGCCTTTCGTGTGGGAGATCCGGTCCCTCATCGTCGTCCACGCGCGCGACCTTGTCAGCCCGTCAGCCGGGATTGTCAGCCCGGCCCGTCGTGCGACCCGCGTGCCTCAGCCGAGGCGGGCCAGCTCCTCCTCGGTCAGTTCGAGACCGGCCGCGGCGACGGAGTCGAGGATGGTCTCGGGACGGCTGGCGCCCGGGATCGGTACGACCACCGGGCTGCGGGCCAGCTCCCAGGCCAGGCACACCTGCTGCGGCGAGACCCCGCGAGCCGCCGCGATCTCGGCGAAGGCCGCGTTGTGCCCGCTCAGCTCCCCGGTACGCCCGATGCCGCCCAGCGGCGACCACGGCAGGAACGCCAGCCCCAGCTCGGCGCAGACGTCGATCTCCGGCTCGCTGGAGCGGAAGCGCGGGGAGTACTCGTTCTGGACGCTGACCAGGCGGTCGCCCAGGATGCCGTGGGCGAGCCTGATCTGCTCGGGATTGGCGTTCGAGATGCCGGCCATCTGGATCTTGCCGGCGTCGTGCAGGTCCTTCAGCGCCCCGATCGTCTCCTCGTAGGGCACGTCCGGGTCGGGACGGTGGTGCTGGTAGAGGCCGATGCTGTCGACGCCGAGCGCCTTCAGCGACCGGTCGCACGCGCTCTTCAGGTACGCGGGCCTGCCGTCCCGGTCCCAGCCGCCGCCGGGCGTGCGGGTGTGCCCGCCCTTGGTCGCGACGAGCACGGCGCCGACGTCGCCGGACCACAGGGACAGGGCCCGGGCCACGATCCGCTCGTTGTGGCCGACGTCCTGGTGGGAGGGCGAATACGCGTCGGCGGTGTCGATCAGGGTCACACCGGCGTCGAGGGCCGCGTGGATCGTGCGGATCGACTGTGCCTCGTCCGGCATGTGGTCGGCCACCGACATGGGCATGGCCCCGAGTCCGATGGCCCCGACCCTGCGGTTTCCGATCGTGCGCGTTGTCATGGCGTTCTGCATGGAGCCAGCTTGACCGCTGGAGTGTGCTCCAGGTCAAACCGAGAGCGTCGATCCGGGAGCGTCCACCCGAAAACCGGCCAGAGTACAAGCGCGGTCAGCGGGCGATGCGGGCCAGGTGGTTACGCAGGACGCCGAGAGCCTCGTCTCGTCGAGCGCGAGGTCTCAGGCGGCGGGAGTCAGGAAGGCGGCGCGGTCGGGCTCCGGTAGCCACTGCAGCCGCGGGTCGTACGGGCGGAACCCGTCGGCGATGAACTGGACGAGCCGCGCCAGCACCGGGTGGTGGTTCTGGCGGTGGCACAGCAGCGAGCACGGGTAGACGGGGACGGGCGCGACGACGGGGATCTGCACCGTACGCGGATGCCAGGGCACCCGGCACCGTTCGCCCACGAACCCGATGCGGCCGCCGGAGCCGACCTCGGACACGAACCACTCCCAGCCGAAGTCGGGCCCGGAGTCGTCGATCCGCAGGTCGAAGGCGGCCCCGAGGAGCCGGTAGTAGTCGCGCCACTCGCTGCCCGGGGCGTTGCCCGGCATCCAGATCGTCGCGCCCGACAGGCGTTCGAGCTCCACCTGCGCCAGCCCGGCGAGGGGGTGGTCGCGGCCGACCAGCAGGTGCACCGGTTCGAGGTAGGCGGGCACGTGCCGGAGGTCCTCGTCCAGCGCGCCGCGCACGCGGGCGAAGGCGGCGTCGACCGAGCCGCCGGAGAGCGTGCCGAGGGCGGACCTGAGCCCGTTGGAGGTGACGACCTCGACGTCCGCGTCGGTCGCGCCCTGGTGGAAGGCCCGCACCAGGTCGACGGCGACCAGCCGGGTGTCCAGCACGTCGACCCGCAGCGAGCGGCGCCGCCCGCGCAGCGCCTCGAGCGCCTGGTCGCCCAGGCCGACGAGGGCGCGCGCGTAGTGCAGGAACGCCCGGCCGTCGGAGGTGAGGTCGGCCCCGTTGCGGGTGCGGAAGAACAGCCGCAGGCCGAGGTCGGACTCCAGCTTCGCGACGCGCTTGGAGACGGCCTGCTGGCTGATCCCCAGCCGGGCCGCAGCCTCGCTGAAGTATCGGTCTTCCGTGACGGCCACGAAGGCCCGGACCGCGCCGAGGTCCAGATCTGCGGTCACATCCGATGGTTGTGCCGTGGCGGCGTGTCGATTGTTGGACAACCCCACCTGCTCTCGGGTCGAATTACGCGGGCCGGTCCCAGAGCCTACAACCAGGGGGAGTGATCAGGTGGGGTCCTTCGTGCACCTGCACGTGCACACCGAGTACAGCATGCTCGACGGCGCCGCCAAGGTGGGCCGCCTCATGGACGAGGTGTCGCGGCAGGGCATGCCGGCCGTGGCGATGAGCGACCACGGCAACGTGCACGGGGCGTACGAGTTCTACCAGACGGCGCGCAAGGCCGGGGTGAAGCCGATCATCGGCATCGAGAGCTACGTCGCCCCGGCCTCCCGCCACCACCGCCGGCCCGTGTTCTACAGCGACAACCTGGCCCTGCGCCGCTCCAACGACGACACCGGCGAGGGCGGCGACGTCTCGGGACGCGGGCTGTACACGCACATGACCATGTGGGCGGCCGACGCCGAGGGGCTGCGGAACCTGTTCCGGCTGCAGTCGCGGGCCTGGCTGGAGGGACACGTCCAGAAATATCCGCGCATGGACGATGAGTTGTTCGCCGAGCACGGCCGGGGGATCATCGCCACCACCGGCTGCCCCTCCGGCGAGGTGCAGACCCGGCTCCGCCTCGGCCAGTACGACCGCGCCGTCGAGGCCGCCGCCCGCTACCGCGACCTGTTCGGCCCCGGCAACTACTACCTGGAGCTGATGGACCACGGCCTGGCCATCGAGCGCCGCGTCCGCGAGGACCTGCTCAGGCTGGGCCGGCACCTCGGGCTGCCGCCGCTGGCCACCAACGACTCCCACTACGTCACCGAGGGCCAGGCCCAGGCCCACGACGCGCTGCTGTGCGTGGGCACCGGCAAGCGCCTGGCCGACGCCGACCGGTTCCGCTTCAGCGGCAGCGGCTACTACGTCAAGCCCGCCGGGGAGATGCGCGCCCTGTGGGACGCCGAGGTGCCCGGCGCCTGCGACAACACCCTGCTCATCGCCGAGCGCGTCGGCGACTACGGCGAGGTGTTCGCCCACCGCGACCTGACGCCGCGCTTCCCCGTGCCGGAAGGGGAGAGCGAGTCGAGCTGGCTGCGCAAGGAGACCCTCGACGGCGCCCGCCACCGCTACGGCGCCCCGCCGCCGCGCGAGGTGCTCGACCGCATCGACTACGAGCTGTCGGTCATCGACGCCATGGGCTTCCCCGGTTACTTCCTGGTCGTCGCCGACATCTGCCGCCACGCCCGCGAGCGCGGCATCGGGCTCGGCCCCGGCCGCGGCTCGGCCACCGGCTCGATCGTCGCGTACTGCACGGGCATCACCCAGCTCGACCCGATCGAGCACAAGCTCATCTTCGAACGCTTCCTCAACCCCGAGCGCATCACCATGCCCGACGTGGACCTCGACTTCGACGACCGGCGGCGCGACGAGATGATCGACTACGTCACCCGCAAGTACGGCGACGACCGCGTCTGCCAGATCGTCACGTTCAGCACGATCAAGGCCAAGGCCGCGGTCAAGGACTCCTGCCGGGTGCTCGGCCTGCCGTACGCGCTCGGCGACCGCATCACCAAGGCGTTCCCCGCGGCGGCCGGCGGCAAGGAGATCCCGCTGTCGGCCATCCACGACCCCGGCCATCCGCGCCACGGCGAGGCCGCCGAGCTGCGCGCCATGTACGAGCAGGACCCCGACGTCAAACGGGTGATCGACACCGCGGTCGGCATCGAGGGCCTGACCCGGGGCACCGGCATCCACGCCGCCGGCGTGATCCTGTCCAGCGCGCCGCTGATCGACGTGATCCCGCTGGCCAGGCCCAAGGCCGACGGCCCGGTGGTGACCGGTTTCCCCTTCACCCAGGCCGAGGACATGGGCCTGCTCAAGATGGACTTCCTGGGGCTGCGCAACCTGACCGTCATCGGCGACGCCGTCGCCAACGTCCGCGCCAACAAGGGCGTCGAGATCGACATCCTCGACGTGCCGCTGGACGACGCCACCACGTACGAACTGCTGGCGCGCGGCGACACGCTCGGCGTCTTCCAGCTCGACGGCGGCGGCATGCGCACCCTGCTGCGGCTCATGCAGCCCACCACGTTCACCGACATCGCGGCCGTGAACGCGCTCTACCGGCCAGGCCCGATGGAGATGAACGCCCACACCAACTACGCGCTGCGCAAGACCGGCAAGCAGCCGGTCGAGCCGATCCACCCCGAGCTGGCCGCGGTCCTGGAGCCCATCCTGGGCGACACCTACCACCTGGTCGTCTTCCAGGAGCAGGTCATGGCCATCGCCCAGCACCTGGCGGGCTACTCGCTCGGCGCCGCCGACATGCTGCGCCGGGCCATGGGCAAGAAGAAGAAGGAGGTGCTGGACGCCGAGTGGGACCGGTTCGAGGCGGGCATGCGCGAGGGCGGCTTCTCCGGCGAGGCGATCAAGGCCGTCTGGGACGTGCTCGTGCCCTTCAGCGGCTACGGCTTCAACAAGTCGCACACGGCCGGGTACGGCCTGGTCTCGTACTGGACGGCCTACCTCAAGGCCAACCACCCCTGCGAATACCTGGCGGCGCTGCTCACCTCGGTGCGGGACGACAAGGACAAGATGGCCGTCTACCTGTCCGACTGCCGGCGGCTGGGCATCAAGGTGCTGCCGCCCGACGTCAACGCCAGCCAGAAGGACTTCGCCGCCGTCGGCTCCGACATCCGCTTCGGCCTGGGCGCCGTACGCAATGTCGGGGGCGGGGTGGTCGAGGCGATCGTGGCCGCCCGGGAGGCCAGGGGCGCCTACACGAGCTTCCACGACTTCCTGGCCAAGGTGCCGACCGTCGTCTGCAACAAGCGGGTCATCGAGTCGCTGGCCAAGTCGGGCGCGTTCGACGGGCTGGGCCACCACCGCAAGGCCCTGGTGACGGTGCACGAGCCGGCCGTGGACGCGGTCGTCGACGTCAAGCGCAACGAGGCGTACGGCCAGGACTCGTTGTTCGGGGAGGCGGGCCACGGCGCGGAGCCGTCGATCACGATCCCGGAGGGGGAGTGGGACAAGGCCACCCTGCTGACCTTCGAGCGCGAGATGCTCGGCCTGTACGTCTCCGGCCACCCGCTCGACGGCGCGGAGCGCGTCCTCGACGCCCACCGCGACACCACGATCGCCGAACTGCTGGCCTCCGGGCGGCAGGACGGCCCGGCCCGCGTCAGCGGCATCGTCTCCGGCCTGCAACGCAAGGTCACCAAGCAGGGCAGCCCCTGGGCGATCGTCACGCTGGAGGACCACGACGCCTCGGTGGAGTGCCTGATCTTCCCCAAGACGTACGCGCTGTGCGGCGAGGCGCTGGCGGAGGACCGGGTGATCTCGGTACGGGGGCGGGTCAACGTCCGCGACGAGACGATGAGCGTCTACGGCGAGGAGATCACCGTGCTCGACGTGCTGCGGGGCGACGCCGAGCCGCCCGTGGTGATCTCGGTCAGGGAGAGCCAGGTGAACGCGCGCCTGGTGCGGGAGTTCAAGCACATCCTGACCACCCACCCCGGACGCGCGCCCGTGCACCTGCGCCTGTACCGGCGCGGCGCCAGGAGCCTGCTGGTGGACCTGGTGCCCTTCCAGGTCACCCCGGAGGCGGCCTTCTACGGCGACGTCAAGGCCCTGCTCGGCGCGGACGCGATCGGCGGGGCATGATCGAGCCGTGTCCGCGCTGCCGTACCGGTGAGGTGCTCGCCGTGCTGCGCCTGCCGTACACCTGGTCGAACGCCGCGGGCCGGCGGGTCCGGGTCATGAGCGAGATCGCCGTGTGCGGCCGGTGCGACGCGGGCGACCCCGTCACCGGGCCGATCGTGGCGTACTTCGCGGTGCACGGGTCGGCGCGGCCGGAGCACCTGGCTCCGCTCGCCCGGCTGCTGCGCCGCTGGGCCGAACGGGCCCGCCCGCCGCGCCCCGACCTGGACGCGCTCGCGGCCGAGGCCGAGGCGTGGTACCGCGGCGAGCTGTGACCCGCGCCGGGCTCCCGATTCTGTACCTACTAGTATGTCTAGTATGTCCAGAATGGACGCGAGGGAGCGGCTCATCGAGAGCACCCGCGAGCTGCTGTGGGAACGCGGCTACGTGGGCACGAGCCCGAAGGCCATCCAGCGGCGCGCGGGCGCCGGGCAGGGCAGCATGTACCACCACTTCCACGGCAAACCCGATCTGGCGCTGGCCGCGATCACCCGCAGCGCGGAGGAGCTGCGCGACCGGGCGGAGGCCGCGTTCACCGGTCCCGGCGGCGCGGCCGAGCGGGTGGCCGCCTACCTGCGGCGCGAACGCGACGCGCTGAAGGGCTGCCCGGTCGGCCGCCTCACCCAGGACCCCGACGTGATGGCCGATCCCGGCCTGCGGCGGCCGGTCGAGGAGACGTTCGCCTGGCTGACCGGCCGGCTGGCCGGGCTGCTGGCCCAGGGCCGCGCCGCAGGTGAGCTCGACGCCCGGCTCGACCCCGCCGCGACCGCCGCCGCGCTGGTCGCGATGGTGCAGGGCGGCTACGTCCTGGCTCGCGCCGCCGGCGACCCCGAGGCTTACGCCAGGGCCGTCGAGGGCGCACTCGCCCTGCTGACCCGTACGTCCGAGAGGAACTGACATGCCCTTCGTCCGCATCGACGCCCTCAGGGCCGACGCCGACCGGCTCGCCGCGCTCGGCCGCGCCGTGCACGACGCCCTGGTCGAGACCGTCGGCATCCCGCCCGACGACCTCTTCCAGGTCCTCACCGCCCACGACGGCACCCACGGCACCCTGAGGTACGGAACCTTCCCCGGCGTGGACCGTGACGACGACCTCGTGTACGTCGCGATCACCCTGCGCAGGGGCCGCACCCCGGCGCAGAAGCAGGCGCTCTACCGGCGCATCGCGGAGCTGGCCCTCGACTACGCCGGCACCGAACCGCGCAACGTGTTCGTCTTCCTGACCGAGAACGAGTCGATCGACTGGTCCTTCGGCCACGGAACGGCCCAGTACGCCATCTCCTCCATTTGACCCTTCTGTCCCGGGTGGGACGTTCGCAGGGTGTGCGGGCGGGCACCCCCAGTCCCGCCCGCACGTTCTCGGGGCTCGTCAGGCGACGACGAGCGACTCGGCCCTGAACTCGCGGCCGGCCACGATCTCGGAGACGAAGCCGTCGGGGCCGACCGGGCGGTCACCGATCAGGGTGACCCGGTGCAGGGTCCGCTGGACGTCGAGGTGGTCGAGGTCCGACGGGGCCAGGTGAGCGGTGGCCCGGTTGTCCCAGAAGGCGACGCTGCCGGGCTGCCACCGGAAGCGGACGGTGTACTCGGGGCGGGTGATCTGCTCGTACAGCAGGTCGAGCAGGCGCCTGCTCTCTGGGGCGGACAGCCCGACGACGCGGTCGGTGAAGCCGGGGTTGACGAACAGCGCGCGCTCGCCGGTCTCGGGGTGCACCCGCACCACGGGGTGCACGGAGACCAGCAGGTTGTCGTTGACCCGCTTGACGAGCTTGTCGTCGTCCTGGCCGGGCTGGTATCCGGCGAGGAAGCGGTGCTCGGCGCGCAGGCCGTCCACGAAGGACCGCAGCGGCGCCGACAGCCCCTCGTACGCGGCGACCAGGTTGGTCCACGTCGTGTCGCCGCCGAACTCCGGCACGGTCTCGGCCCGCAGGATCGAGGCCGCCGGAGGGTTGACGGCCGCGGTGACGTCGGTGTGCCAGCCGGAGTTGTAGGAGTAGCGCCGCCTGCGCTGGAGCTGCCGGTAGTCGGCGCCGTAGCGCTGCTCGTAGCGGCGCGGGTCGATGGTGAGGATCTGCGGGTGGTCCTCCGGCGGGGCGTCCTCGTGCGGGTGGGCGTGGGTCAGCTCGCCGAACTGGCGGGCGAAGGCGATCTGGGCGCCGTGGTCGAGGGTCTGGCCGCGGAAGAAGACCACCTTGTGGACGAGCAGGGCCTGGCGGATCTCCGCCACGGTCGTGGGGTCGAGCGGGTGGGCGAGGTCGATGCCGGTGATCTCGGCGCCGATGTGCCCGGCCACGCGGTTGACGGTCAGAATGCTGGTCGTGGGCATGCTGAAGCGCTCCTGAGGTCGAGGAGTGTGAATAGGGGAGACACGGGGGGCGGGACCGGTCAGGTCACCGCCCGGCACACAGCGCGCTCGCCTGCCGTCTGAGATCGACGTGGAGCCGAGCGACCAGAAGTTCGCTGCTCTTCACAGCTCAGATCTTCCGCAGAATTCCCTACAAATGCAATAGGAAAACTAGGAATTTCTGCGTGACCTCGGTCATCGCACCGCAATGGATTCCTTGCGGGCTCATGGGTTCCTCGTGAACCCGTGGTTGGAAGCATATGAACTGAAGCAAGTGTGACGACTGGCGTGACCGGTCGGGGAGGTGATGATGCCTCTGTATCCCCGCCGGCTCTCGGTCCATGGGCGCCTCACGCTGGCTACCGCGATCCTGTCGCTGATCGTTCTGACGGCGGTCGCAGTCGTCGTGGACGTGCTGGTCCGCGACAGAGTCAGGCAAGAGACCTACCGGAGTACGGAGAAGGCGGCGATCGAGTGGATCGGCGCCATGGGGACAGCGATGCCGACGACCGCGACCACGTCGGAGGTCGACTTCCTCCAGCTCGTCGACGCCATGGGGAACGTGGTCGCGGCCAACCCCGCCGCCGCCGGCCGTCCGCCCATCAGCACGCTGTGGCCCTCGTCCGACAACCGGATCCAGCACGGGAGGTCGTGCAGCGTGGGCGAGTGCGTGCTGTTCACCGCCACCAGGCCGTCGCCCGAGGAGGAGGAGCTGCTGTGGGGCGGCGCCTCCCACGTGGTGTACTCGGGCCGGACCGAGCCCGCCGTCCTGGGCACGGGGCGGCTGGAGCTGGGCCTGGCCGCCGGAGTGCTCGCCGCCACCGCCCTGGTGAGCGGCACGGCCACGTTCCTCATCCGGCGGACGCTGCGCCCGGTGGAGGAGATGCGGACGAGGATCGCCGAGATCACGCTCACCGACCTGGGCCTGCGGGTGCGGGCCCCGCCCGGCCGGGACTCGATCGCGCTGCTGGCCCACACCGCCAACGACACCCTGTCACGCCTGGAGGAGGCGGTCGAGCAGCAGCGCCACTATGCCTCGATGGTCTCGCACGAGCTGCGTACGCCGCTGACCGGCCTGCTCACCCGGCTGGAGGAGGCGCTTGCGTACCCCGACGTCGATCTCCGCGCCACCGTCCAGGACGCGCTGGCCAGCGCGGAACGCTTCCAGACGATCATCGACGCGATGCTCATGCTCGCCCAGGTGCGCACCGCCACCCCGGAGTGCCGGGAGCGGGTGGACCTGAGCGCGCTCGTACGCGACGAGGTGGCGTGCCGCGGGGCCGAGCCGATGATCCGGGCCCGGGTCGAGGACGACCTCCAGGTCATGGGCAACCGGGTCCAGCTCGCGGAGGTGCTGACGAACCTGCTGGTCAACGCCCAGCGGCACGCCCGCACCCGCGTCGAGGTCACCGTACGGCACTCGGACGGCCAGGCCGTGGTCACCGTGGCGGACGACGGGAAGGGCGTCGCGCCGCAGGACCGCGAGCGGGTGTTCGAGGCGTTCGTCCGGCTGGACGAGGCGCGCGATCGCGACCCCGGCGGGAGCGGGCTGGGCCTGGCCATCTCCCGGGCGATCGCCCATGCCCACCACGGCACGCTCACCATGGAGGACGCGCCGCGCGGCGCCACGTTCGCGCTGCGGCTGCCGCTGCCGGAGCACGGTGGCTGACACGCGCCTCGTGATGGAGCCTTTGACCTTCCGCCGTTCGCCCGTCGCCCCGGTCGGCTCGACGGCAGGGCGGCCTGAGGCATCGGGTGCTCCGCGGACCGGATACCCTCACGATCTCCGCCCTTTCTCCCGCGACCTGGAGTCACCTCCGCATGAACGACCGCGAGTCCACCCTCGTGCCCGCCGAAGTCCCCACGGGCGCGCCCGACGGCGTTCCCGCGGAGCTGCTGGAGATCGCCGACGCGCTCGTGCCCGGCGCGTCGCTGGACCGGGCGCGGCTGGCTCACGGCGGGATTCACGATGTCGTGCTGCTTCCGGGCGTGGCGGCCGTACGGGTGGCGCGGCGACCGTCCGGAGCGCGGGCCATGCCCGGGCGGATCGAGATCCTGCGGGCGGTCGGCGCGGCCGGTCCGCCGTTCGCGGTGCCCGAGCCGCTGACGCCCGTGACGACGTTCGGGGAGCGTACGGCCGTGGCCGTCTCCTGGATCGACGGCGCGGGGCTGCCCGAGGGCGAGGGCGACCCCGACCGGATCGCCGGTCTGCTCGCCGCCCTCCGCGAGCTGCCCGTCACTCCTGAGCTGCGCGCCCTGCTGCCCACCCCCCGTGCCCACGACGGGCACTGGGCTCGCGTGCTGGCCGACGACGTCCTGCCCCGGCTGCCGGACGAGTGGCGGCCCGAGGCCGAACGGCGGCTGGAGGCGGCGATGGCCCTGGAGACGGTGCCCGACGTGCTCGTCCACGGCGACCTCGTCGCCGACAACGTGCACTGGGGCGAGGACGGCGAACTCATCGGCGTGCTCGACTGGGACCGGGCCCACCTGTTCGACCCGGCGGTCGACGCCGCCATGATGGGCTGGCACGGCTGGCACAACCTACGGGCTGCCGTGGACGCGGACACCTACCGGCGGGCCCGCGTCTGGGACCGGTTGTTCGGCATCAACCTCCTGGGCGCGGTCTTCATCCTCGGCGGCGAGCCCCTGTCCTCCGTGGACAGCTACGTCGAGCACATCGTCGCCTGGCTGGACGAGTACGTCGGCCGGGACGGCGAGCCCACTCCGACAGCAGCCGCTCCGGGCCGCGCCTGACCGAGCACGCGGAGCAGACGCCTCGTGCGGGTCCCCTCATCCCGGCCGCGAGTGTGCATGATGCACATGTTGTGCATGAAGCACAACGGGAGTATGGTGCATTCGGACTTTTAATAAAATTGGGGGATAAATGGTGCATTCCGCGCCCCGTGAGGGCTCCGGCCGCGGGATCGCCGGTGTGCTGGCCGTGGCCGGCATCGTCGCCGCACTCATGCAGACCCTCGTCGTGCCGCTGGTCGGCGAGCTGCCCCGGCTGCTCGACGCCGACGCCGCCGACACCTCGTGGGTGATCACCGTGACGCTGCTGGTGGGCGCGGTCGCCACGCCGGTCGTCGGCAAGCTCGGCGACCTCTACGGCAAGCGCCGCATGATGCTCGCCTGCGCCGTCCCGCTGGTCGCGGGCTCGGTCGTGTGCGCGCTGGCCGGTTCGCTGCTCCCGATGATCGTCGGACGCGGCCTGCAGGGGCTGGGCGTGGGCATGATCCCCCTCGGTGTGAGCGCGCTGCGCGACCTGCTGCCCCCCGGCCGGGTCGGACCGGCGATCGCCCTGATGAGCTCGTCCCTGGGGATCGGCGGCGCGCTCGGGCTGCCGCTCTCGGCCGCCGTCGCCGAACACGCGGACTGGCGGGTGCTCTTCTGGGGCTCGGCCGCCCTCAGCCTGCTCGTCGGCCTGCTGATCTGGCTGCTGGTGCCCGCCACGCCCGCCGCGGCCCGTGGCCGTCTGGACGTCATCGGCGCGATCGGCCTGGGCGTGGCGCTGGTCTGCCTGCTGCTGGGCGTGTCCAAGGGCGGCGAGTGGGGCTGGGGGAGCGGCACCACCCTGGGACTGCTCGGCGCCGCCGTGGTCATCGCGCTGCTGTGGGCCCTGTACGAGCTGCGCGTCCGCGACCCGCTGGTCGACCTGCGCACCACCGCCCGGCCCCAGGTGCTCTTCACCAACCTGGCCTCGATCCTCGTCGGCTTCTCCATGTACGCCCAGTCGCTGGTCGTCATCCAGCTCCTGCAACTGCCCGAGGCCACCGGGTACGGGCTGGGCCAGTCGATGCTGGCCGCCGGGCTGTGGCTGGCCCCGGCCGGGCTGACGATGATGGCCGTCTCCTCCGTCGGCGCCCGGCTGTCGGCCGCCCGCGGGCCCAGGACGAGCCTGTTCCTGGGCGCGCTGATCATCGCGCTGGGCTACGGGGCCTCACTGGGCCTGATGGACTGGGCCTGGGGCCTGGCGATCGCCACCTGCGTCGCGAACGTCGGCGTCGGCCTCGCGTACGGCGCCATGCCCGCGCTGATCATGGGCGCCGTGCCGCGTACCGTGACCGCCTCCGCCAACAGCTTCAACACGCTGATGCGCTCCATCGGCACCTCCATGTCGGCCGCGGTGATCGGTGTCGTGCTGTCCCAGATGACGGTGACGGTGGGCGGGCACGCGCTCCCGTCGGAGTCCGGCTTCCGTACGGCCCTGTTGATCGGATGCGGCGTCGCCCTGCTGGCGGCCCTGGTGACACTGGCCCTGCCCAGAACCCAGGCGGCCGCCGAACCGGAACGCCCCGAGCCCGCACCGGCCCCGGCCCTCGCCGCCCCGGTCGCTGTCGCCCCGGCTGCTGTCGCCTCGGCCGCTGCCGTCCGGGCCCCCGAGCCCGCGCGGGTCTGGCCTCCCGTGGGGGAGCGCGCCGAGACGGCCCGTCCCGGCGTTCCGGCGACCGTACACGTGCGCGCCATCGGCCACGAGGAGCTGGGGCCCTGGGAGGACGCCTTCCGCCCCCACGACCACCAACCCCCCGCCACCCACCAGACTCCGACCGGCCAGCCCGGGGCCGAAGGGCGAGAACTGCTCCGGCTCCGCCAGGAGAACACCGCACTACGCCAGGAGAACGCCGAACTGCGCAGGGAACTGGACACCCTGCTGGGCGGCGTGAGCACCTGGGTCAAGAACCTCGCGGAACGCTGAGCCCGGGAAACCGGACGGCCGCCCAACCGACCGCAGGAAACCGGACTCCCGCGCAACCGACCGCAGGAAACCGGACCCCCGTGGCCGCGACGCCTGCCCACGGCCATGAACGCGACCCGGCGGCGTGTCCCCGGCGAGGCGCGCAGGGCGGCGGCACGCCCGAATCTCCATGCCGCTGCGCCCGAATCCCGGCGCCGCTGCGGGCATCCCGCGTCCGGCGGGTTTTACGTAGTGAATTCACCGTCAAAAACTATCGATATCTACGGATATGTCCTATTTCGAGTGGATTTATGCGTTAATGTCTGAATCGACGGCGCTATTGATGGGGGGAACCCATGAACGGAGCGCTTGGTTTCCAGGAAAGTGGGGGCTGCGGACGTCGACGCTGGCGTCGCGGCCGCTGTCGCCGGCGCAGGCGGTGGTGGGGCGGCCCCTGGGGAGGCGGCTGGGGTTGATGGTGACGACCCCGACGAAGCTGCGGGTCGCGGTGTTCTTCGCTTCGCACGCATGATTCACACCCGTTGGCGGTGCGACGCGGAGCCGCCGCGGCCCGCGCCCATTTCCCCGGTTTCAAGCGAGCGCTCGGCTCTCGATGGTGACGAGCATCCCCCTGATCCGCTTTTGTCGGTCGCCCCGGGCCGTCGGCCAGGCGCTCGGGGCGGGCGCATAGGCTTGCCGGCGTGCACATTCGCGACAGGGCGCAAATGGACCTCGACGCCTGTGTCGAGGCCCTCGCGCAGGTCCAGGCCGTCGACCGTTACCCCGTGCACTGGCCGGACGACCCCGGCGGCTGGCTGACCCCCGACGACCTGGTCGGGGCATGGGTCGCGGTCGAGCCGACGCCCGAGGTGACGGGCCCGGCGCGGGCCTGGTCCACGGGCGAGGCCACCGGCCAGGGTCCGGATGAGGTGGTGGGCAGTGCGGTGGCCGTGCTCGGTCATGTGGCGCTGACCCGTGACATGGAGGTCACCCGCCTCTTCGTCGTCCCCGCCGCCCGGGGGCGCGGTGTGGCCGCCCGGCTGCTGGACACCGTTCGCGCGGCGGCCGGAGCCCCGCTCAGGCTGGAGGTCTCGTCCGAGGGGACCGACGCCATCAGGTTCTACGAACGCTCCGGCTGGCGCAGGATCGGCAGCACCCGCGCCACCTGGCTGAACGCGGCCGGCGAGCCCGCCCTGCTGCACCGCTACGTCAGCCCCGCTCCCCGGCCCTCTGAGCCTCCCCGCGGGGCGACGTCAGCCAGTCGGTGAGGTCGCCGACCACGGCCGGGTCGACGTGTTGCGGCGCCTGGTAGCCGGAGGGGGTGGACGGTCCTGAGCCGGGGAAGAACAGGTGGTCGTCGGCGTCGTACACGCGGATGGTGACGCCGGGGCGGCCGGCCAGGCCCTTGCGCCACAGGGCCAGGTCGTCGGCCACGGTGACCTGGTAGTCGCGTGCTCCCTGGAGGATGAGCATCGGCTTGCCCAGCGCCGCGGCGGCGGCCACGGAGTCGTAGTCGCGCAGTTCCAGCCAGTACGCCGCCGGGTACCCGAACGGCAGTTCGGCGGCGGGCGTGTCGGCCGACAGGCCGGGGCCGTCGATCAGGGCGGCCTGCCGCCGTATCGTCTCGACGGCGTCGGCGGGGAGCGCGCCGATCGAGGCCAGATGGCGCACGACGCGTACGGCGGCCCGGTGCATCGGCTCGGCGTCACCCGCCAGCAGCGCCAGCCCGGCCACGGACGGCTCGGCGGCGGCGACCATGGGCGCGACCTTGCCGCCCATGCTGTGCCCGGCGACGTACACCCGCCGGGCGTCCACGGCCGGATGGCCCTGGAGGAGGCGTACGGCGGCGACGGCGTGCGGCACGTACTCCGCGCTCATGGTGAGATCGCCCCGGGCGGCCACCTGCTCGGCGTGGGCGTACGTCACCTTGTCGAAGCGCAGCACCGCCACACCCCCGCAGGCCAGCCCCCAGGCCAGATCCTTGAGCGGCTTGTTCGGGCCGAAGGTGGCGTCCCGGTCGAACGGCCCGCCCCCGCTGAGCAGCACCACCCCCGGGCCCGCGCCGGGCCCGCGCGGCAGGCTCAACGTCCCCGGGACGGCCAGTGGCCCGGAGCCCACGACGACCTCCTCCTCGTCGAACGTGCCGGGCGGGGCGTACGGGGGCGGCGTCCATTCGGCGTCGGGCCCGTGGGCGAGCCGCAGCCCGTGCAGCAGGCCCGTCGCGTCGACCGACATGACCACCGTCAGCCCGCCCCGCTCGCCGGTCACCGGCACGCCCACCCGGACCAGCCCGCCCGCGGGCGTCTCGCAGACCGGTGCGCCGACCGCGGAGACCGGGCCCGTCTCAGAGAGCCCTCCCTCCCATCCGGCGCGCAGCGTCTTTGCGGACGCCACCGCGCGCAGCGGCGGCGCCAGCATCCGCTCGACGTCCGCGAACCGCCCGTCCCTTAACAGCTCGACCACCCTCGCGGCGACCGCCGCCGGTTCCGCATCCATCGCCCTCCACCTTTCTCGTGATAGTAGAACGGTAGCATGTCACGAGAATGGTGGGCAGGGGCGCGGTTCAGGCGCCGACGTAGTCCGCGAGATGCCGGCCGGTGAGGGTGGAGCGGGCGGCGACCAGGTCGGCGGGGGTGCCTTCGAAGACGACCCGGCCGCCGTCGTGACCGGCGCCGGGCCCCAGGTCGATGATCCAGTCGGCGTGCGCCATGACGGCCTGGTGGTGCTCGATGACGATGACCGACTTGCCGGTGTCGATGAGCCGGTCGAGCAGGGCGAGCAGGTGTTCGACGTCGGCGAGGTGCAGGCCGGTGGTCGGCTCGTCGAGGACGTAGACGCCGCCCTGCTCGGCCATGTGGGTGGCCAGCTTGAGCCGCTGCCGCTCGCCGCCGGACAGCGTGGTGAGCGGCTGGCCGAGGCTGAGGTAGCCGAGCCCGACGTCGGCGAGCCGTTCGAGGATGGCGTGCGCGGCGGGCGTACGCGCCGGGCCCGCGCCGAAGAACTCCCTGGCCTCGGCCACCGGCATCGCGAGCACCTCGCTGATGTCACGGCCGCCGAGGTGGTGCTCCAGCACGGCGGCCTGGAACCGCTTGCCGTCGCACTCCTCGCACGGGGTGGCGACGCCCGCCATCATGGCCAGGTCGGTGTACAGGACTCCGGCGCCGTTGCAGGCAGGGCAGGCGCCCTCGGAGTTGGCGCTGAACAGCGCCGGCTTGACGCCGTTGGCCTTCGCGAACGCCTTGCGGATCGGGTCGAGCAGCCCTGTGTAGGTCGCCGGGTTGCTGCGCCGCGAGCCGCGGATGGCGCCCTGGTCGATCGCCACCACCCCGGCCCGGGACGGGATCGAGCCGTGGATGAGCGAGCTCTTGCCTGAACCGGCCACACCGGTGACGACGACCAGCACGCCGAGCGGGATGTCGACGTCGACGTCACGCAGGTTGTGCCTGGTCGCGCCGCGGATCTCGAGGGTGCCGGTGGGGGTGCGCACCGTCTTCTTGACGGCGGCCCGGTCGTCGAGGTGGCGGCCGGTGAGCGTGCCGGCCGACCGCAGCCCCGCGACGGTGCCCTCGAAGCAGACCTCGCCGCCCGCCGTGCCCGCGCCGGGGCCGAGGTCGACGACGTGGTCGGCGATGGCGATCACGTCCGGCTTGTGCTCCACGACGAGCACGGTGTTGCCCTTGTCGCGCAGGCGGAGCAGCAGCTCGTTCATCCGCTGGATGTCGTGGGGGTGCAGGCCGGTGGTGGGCTCGTCGAAGACGTAGGTGGTGTCGGTGAGCGAGGAGCCGAGGTGGCGGATCATCTTGACGCGCTGCGCCTCGCCCCCCGACAGCGTGCCGGACGGCCGTTCGAGTGAGAGGTAGCCCAGCCCGATCTCCACGAACGAGTCGAGCGTGCGCAGCAGCGTGGCCAGCAGCGGCGCCATCGACGGCTCGTCGAGCTCGCGCACCCAGTCGGCCAGGTCGCTGATCTGCATGGCGCACGCGTCGGCGATGTTGAGCCCGCCGACCTTCGACGAGCGGGCCGCCTCGCTGAGCCGGGTGCCGCCGCAGTCGGGACAGGCGGTGAAGGTGACCGCCCGGTCCACGAACGCGCGGATGTGCGGCTGCATCGCCTCCTTGTCCTTCGACAGGAACGACTTCTGGATCTTGGGGATCAGCCCCTCGTACGTGAGGTTCACGCCCTCGACCTTGACCTTGGTCGGCTCGCGGTAGAGGAAGTCCCGCATCTCCTGCTCGGTGAACTCGCGGATCGGCTTGTCCGGGTCGAGGAAACCCGACTCCGCGTAGGTCCGCACCGTCCACCAACTGTCCGACTTCCAGCCCGGGATGGTGAACGCGCCCTCGGCGATCGACTTGGTGTCGTCGTAGAGCTGGGTCAGGTCGATGTCGGAGACCGCGCCCCGGCCCTCGCAGCGCGGGCACATGCCGCCGAGGCGGGTGAAGGTCTGTTTCGTGGTCTTGCTGCCGCCGCCGCGTTCGACCGTCATCGCGCCGCTCGCCCGGACCGAGGGGACGTTGAAGGAGAACGCGTTGGGCGAGCCGAGATGGGGCTGCCCGATCCGGCTGAAGAGGATGCGCAGCATCGCGTTGGCGTCGGTGGCGGTGCCGACGGTCGAACGGGGGTCGGCGCCCATCCGCTGCTGGTCGACGATGATCGCGGTCGTCAGCCCTTCGAGCACGTCGACCTCGGGCCGCGCCAGCGTCGGCATGAAACCCTGCACGAAGGCGCTGTAGGTCTCGTTGATCATCCGCTGCGACTCCGCGGCGATCGTGCCGAACACCAGCGAGCTCTTGCCCGAGCCCGAGACTCCGGTGAACACCGTCAACCGGCGCTTCGGCAGCTCGACGCTGACGTCCTTGAGGTTGTTCACGCGCGCGCCGTGCACGCGGATCCGATCGTGGTTGTCGGCGACGTGCGGCGCGGGCTGTTGCGTGTCCGTCCTCGAGGCCGTGCTCATCATCTCTCCATCTGTTGGGCGGAATCCGCTGGGCGGAGTGTGTCGGGTGGGAGCCGGGCGCAGTCTGCCGGGCTGGGCCGCGCGGTCCGCGGCCACCCTCGGTGTGGCCGCCCGTGCCGTCCGACCCGTGCCGCCCGGCTTCGAGCAGAGTACGTCCCGCGCTCCGTTGCTGCGGCCCTGGCCCCGGGCTCACCGGTCCTGGAGCAGCCCGAGGACGTTGCCGTCGGGGTCGGTGATCGTGGCCACCAGGCGGCCGCCGCCGACGTCGTGCGCGGGCTCCTTCACGGTGGCGCCGGCCGCGGTCACCTCGGCCAGCTTCGCCTCGATGTCGGCCACGTGCCAGTAGGCCACCGGCGAGGTCATGCCCTGCGGCCCGCCGCCGGGCACCAGCCCGATGTGCTGGCCCTCGGCGTCGAACCCGACGTAGTAGGAGCCGTCGGCCTGCGGCTCGATGCCTAGCAGGGCGGCGTACACGGCCTTGGACTTCGCGAGGTCGGAGACGGGGTGCAGCACGGTCTTGATTCCCTGGGTGGCGGTCATGGTCGCTCCTTGAGTGTTCGTGGGTCTGACGGGATCGCCGGGTGTGACGACGGCTGGGGGAGCCCGATCGCGGTCCGGCACGCCCGCCGTCGTCGGCGAGGTGGTGCCACGCTAGTGGCGGCCCCGTGACCTGCGCTTCTCGAATCCTGCTCGACCTGTTGATCTACAATGTAAAGGCGCCGGGCGCGGTGCTCGCCGCCGTCACGCGGCGCTCACCCGCCACAGGTGGCCGTCGGGGTCGGCGAAGTGCCCGGAGTAGCCGCCCCGCGCGCCCTCCCCGGCCGCGACCGCGATGCGGCCCCCGGCGGAGTGCGCGGCGGCGAGGATGGCGTCGACCTCCGCGCGCGACCCGGCTCGGTGGTGGAGGACGACCGCGCGGAAGCCGGCGCCGTCCCCGCCGATGCCGGCGTCCTTGGCGAGGGTGGCGCGGGGCAGCAGGCCCAGCCGGGAGCATCCAGGGGTCAGGTGGAAGTCGACGTACTTGTTGCCGTAGTCCCTGTCGACCGTCATGCCCAGGGCCGCGTAGAAGGTCTTGGACGCCGTCGGCTCGGCCACGCCGAGGAGGGCGCCGGTCTCGGTCGGCACCGGGGGCTCGCCGGCGGGACCGGTGTCCTTCCTGGTGGGCGCGGCCAGCTTCCAGACGGCGCCGTCGGGTGCCTGGTAGACGGCCGAGAATCCGGCGAACAGGGATCTCTTCGCGGGCTTGAGCACCTTCGCCCCGCCGCGGACGGCGGCGTGCAGGAGGGATTCGACCTCGCTGGGCTGGCTGACCACGTAGGACAGGACGTAGCCGCGGAAGCCGGAGGTCTCGGGGCCCGTGCCCGCGTCGGCGGCGAGCGTGCCGGTGGCGTGCAGGGCGATCCGTGCGGTTCCGTGGAGGTCGAGGTTCGCGTCCTGGCCGTGGCCGCCGGTGGTGGGGGAGAGCGCGGAGGTGTAGAACGCGTGCGCGGCCGGGACCTCCGGCACGCCGAGGGTGATCACGTCGAGGGCGAGGGGCATGGTCGTCTCCTTGGGCGTCGGGGGCCTCGCGGCGGTTGGGGGTGAGGCCCGGGTTGTCACGCTAGGCAGGGCCGGGAGACGGGCGCTTCTCGATTCCTGACGAGTCCGGGCGTCTGTCCCGCCGTAGCGAAGATCGCGTTTATACAGGTCAGCGGCCTTTGTCGGCTCGCGGTGGTAGCCTGCCGCCATGAGCCCGCAAGACCTCGCCAACCTCGCGCACCTGCGGCGGGCGCGGGACCTGATCGACCGCGAATACGCGCGTCCGCTCGACGTGCCGACGATGGCCCGGCACGCGCTGATGTCGCCGTCGCACTTCTCGCGGCAGTTCCGTGCGGCCTACGGGGAGACGCCGTACAGCTATCTCATGACCCGCCGCATCGAGCGGGCGATGGCGCTGTTGCGGGCGGGCGCGAGCGTGACTGACGCGTGCATGGCGGTCGGCTGTACGTCGCTGGGCTCGTTCAGCTCGCGGTTCACCGAGTTGGTGGGGGAGACCCCGAGCGCCTATCGCGCCAGGGAGCACGTCGCCGTGACGGCGATGCCGGCCTGCGTGGCGAAGGCGCACACCCGTCCGACGAGAGACGCGTCGAGCAGGATCGGAGAAGCGCGCCGCGAGGCCGCCGCCTAGCGTTGGCGGCATGACCATCGCACTCCAGTACTGCCACGTCACCGTCAACGACGTGGACGAATCGCTCGGCTTCTACCGTGACGCGCTCGGCCTCGAGGTGCGCAACGACGTGGCGTCCGGTGACCACCGCTGGGTCACGCTGGGCAGCTCGACCCAGCCGGGCCTCGAGATCGTGCTCTCCGATCCGCACGCCGGCCGGTCCCGGTCCGACGGCGACGCCCTGCAGGAACTGCTCACCAAGGGCGTCCTGCCGATGATCGTCTTCCGTACCGACGACCTCGACGCGACCTTCGAGAGGGTGCGGGTGTCCGGCGCCGAGGTGCTGCAGGAGCCCATCGACCAGCCGTGGGGGCCGCGTGACTGCGCGTTCCGTGACCCTTCGGGGAACATGGTGCGGATCTCCCAGGAGCCCAAGGCGTAGTCGCGATCGGCCCGGCGCCACCTGACCCTCCAGGTACGCAAGCCGGTACCGGCCCGACTCGCCGAGCCGGTATAAGGCGTGCAAAGTTGCCCAAATCTGTGCTGTCCGGAATTAAGCCGAGCGGTTACGGAAAGGGGGATATGAGGTTTTCCTCATCAAGGAGGAGGGATCATGGCCGCCACCCAGCCGCGAGGGCGCCGAGCCACCGCATCCAACGGCAAGGTGCCCAAGCGGTTCACGCTTGACCTGCCGATGCTCAGCATCGAGGTCCGCCGGCCCGAGGTCCGGCTGCCGCAAGTTGAGCTGCCGCACGTCGAGATGCCGCACATCAGCAGGCAGGAGATCGGCCACTACGTCGATGTCGCCCGGACGTTCGTCCCGCCGCCCGAACGCATCGCCTACTACGGCGCGCTCGGCGCGCTGGCGGCGCTCGGGCTCGTCGAGTGGCCCGTCGCCGCCGCCATCGGGGCGGGAATGGTCATCGCGCAGCGGCGGCGGCAGGAGCCGCCGTCCTGGCCCGGTGGACGGCGCCAGACTCCGGCGTCGGTGGAGACCGGCGACTCGGAGAAGCCGGCCACCACCGCCACGCGGCGCCGGACAGCGGCGACCTCGGGCACCACCGGCCGAGGCAGGACCGCCACGACCGCGCGCGCCACCACCCGCCGCAAGACCACCACGACCGCGGGCACCCGCAAGGCCGCCACCACGCCAGGCACCACGTCGGGCACCCGCAAGGCCGCTACTACGTCGGGCACCCGCAAGGCCGCCACTTCGGGCACCCGCACGGCGACCGCCACGTCGGGCACCCGCAGGACCACTGCCACCTCGGGCACCCGCAAGGCCGCTACTACGTCGGGCACCCGCAAGACCGCCGCCACCTCGGGCACCCGTAGGACGGCCACGACCGCGGGCGCCCGCAAGGCCGCCACCACCGCCTCAGGCGGTCGCAAGACGACCACGACCTCAGGCAACGGGCGGCGCAAGACAGCCACCACCTCGGCCACCGCCCGCCGCAGGACCACCACGGCCGCCGCGACTTCGAGCACCGGCCGCCGCAGGACCACCACGACCGCGAAGACCTCGGGTACCGCCCGGCGGAGGGCCGTCACGGCCACGAGCCCGAGGAAGACCACGACCGCGAAGACCTCGGGTACCGCCCGGCGGAGGGCCGTCACGGCCACGAGCCCGAGGAAGACCACGACCACCACAGGCACCAGCAGACGCAAGAGCACCTCGCCGAGCAGGTGATCAGCGACGCCGCCTTAGACGGGAGGACCCATGGCGTTGTTCGGCCTGCTCTCCGCCGACGTCTTGTTCGACATGCTCCCCGAGCCGGTGAGGGGCGTCCTCCCGCGCTCCCGCCGGGTCACGCCGTGCCCGGGCGGCTATCGCATCGAGCTGCGCTACATCGGCGGGCCCCGGACGGAGGGGCCCGCCCGTACGTTGGAGGACCGGCTGCTCGCGGTCGGCGTGGTACGCGCGGAGGTGAACGGCACGCTCGGCTGCGTGTACGTGGCCTGCGACGAGACCGCCGACCTCGACAAGCTCGTGACCATCGTCGAGGAGTACGACGAGCAGGACGAGGCCGGCAAACGGCGGCCCGGCCAGGCCCGCGTGTTCGACGGCGTGGAGCAGCAGGCCAGAGCCGCCGTCTGCCTGGGCCTGCAGATCGCCGGCACCGGGCTGGCGACGACCGGCCGGCTCGCCCGCCTGCCGAGGCTGCCCGCCCTGGTGCCCGGCGTCATGGCGCTGGTCGAGCACACCCCGCGCATCCGGGTGGAGCTGGAGCGTCGGCTCGGCAAGTCCCTCGGGGACGCGGTGGTCGCGACCGGGCGGGTCGCCTCGCAGACGCTGGCCCTGCGGCCCGCGGGCCTGATGATCGACTCGGTGGCCGCTGCCGGACGTTACGTCGAGGCGCGCGCCGGGCGCAGGGCGTGGCGGCGGCGTGAGGAGGAGTTCGCCGCGGAGGACGGGGCGTACCGGCACGCCGGTACGGCGGTGGCGGCGCGGCCGGTCCCGCTGGCGCGCGGGCCCGTGGAACGCTACGGCGACGCGGCCGCCACGACGGGCGTGGCCGCGCAGGGCGTGACCACGCTCATCAGCCGCAACCACCATCGGGGCCTGTCCATGCTGATCACCGCCATCCCCAAGGCGGCGAACCTCGGCAGGGAGGCCTACACCAGCTCCGCCGCCCGCCGCCTGGCCGAGGGCGGCACGATGGTGCTGCGCCGTGAGGCCCTGCTGCGCATGGACCGCATCGACACCGTCGTCGTGGACGCCGCCGTGCTCGCCACGGGGGACTGGACGATCGACGCCGTGCACCCGCTCACCCCCGAGGTGGACAGGGACGACCTGCACGCCCGCCTGTACACGCTGCTCGACCTCACCGACCCGGCGGCCAGGCGGGAACGCGACGGATGGAGTGTGCGACCGCATCCCAGCGTGCCCGGGCCGTGGCGCGGGCTGGGGCTGCGCGCGGTCGAGGTGTCGCGGGACGGCACGCCGGTCGCCCTGGCCGGGCTGGCCCGCGAGCCGCACCCCCTCGCCCAGGCCCTGGTCGCGGCGCCCAAGGAGGCGTGCACGGTGATCCTGGCCGGCGGGGAGCCCGGCCTGGCCGAACGGCTGGGCGTGGAGCGTACGGTCGAGGGCGGGGCCAGGCTGGCCGCGTCGGTGCGGGCCCTTCAGGCGGAGGGGCACGGCGTGGCCGTGGTGTCGCGGCGCGGGCGGCGCGGGCTGCGTCAGGCCGACCTGGGCATCGGCGTGCTCGGCGGCGGTGTACGCGCCGCAGGGGGGCGGGTCCCCTGGGACGCCGACGTGATCGGCGAACTCGACGCCGTGCACCTGCTCCTGCGCTTCCTGGCCTCGGCCAGGACGGCGAGCACGCGCGGCGTGTACGTGGCCGCCGCCGGTTCTGTCGCCGGAGCCGGGCTGGCGCTGCTCGGCCCCGCCACGGCCGCGGTCGCCCGCGCGAACCTGGCCCGCGACTGCACGGCGCTGGCCGCCCTCGCCTCCGGGGAGTGGGCGGGCTGGAACGTGGGCCGCGAGGCTCCTCCGGTGCCCGCCGACCACACGCCCTGGCACGCCATGGCGGTCCGCGACGTCCTTGACCGGCTGCGTACGTCCCCCAACGGGCTGACCGAGCCGGAGGCCGCACTCCGCAGAACCGCCCGGCAGGCCGCCGCCGAGCCGGTGTCGCTGATCAGGGCGTCCCTGGAGGACCTGGTCAACCCGCTGACGCCGGTGCTGGCCGCGGGGGCGGGCCTGTCGGCCGCGTTCGGCTCGGTGCTCGACGCGGCGCTGATCAGCACGGTGACCGCCGTGGGCGGGCTGCTCGGCGGCGCGCAGCGCCGGGGCGCGGCCCTGGCGCTGCACCGTCTCACCGAGACCACCGCCGTCCCGGTACGGCTGCGCCGCCCCACCGGCGTCGTGGAGGGCGACGCCGACGCCCTGGTGCCCGGGGACGTGATCGAGCTGAAGGCCGGGGACGCCGTACCGGCCGACGGGCGCCTGATCCAGGCGGCCGGGCTGGAGGTCGATGAGTCGACCCTCACCGGCGAGTCCCAGCTCGTCGCCAAGACGGCCGCGCCGACGGCGGCTTCGGCCGTCGCGGACCGCGCCTCGATGGTCTATCAGGGCACGACTGTCGCGGTGGGGCACGCCCTGGCCGTGATCGTGGCGACGGGTGAGGCGACCGAGACGGGCAGGACGGCCAGGCTGGCCCAGGAGGGCCCGCCGCAGAGCGGGGTGGAGCTGCGCCTGCGCTCGCTGAGCCGCCGGATCCTGCCGGCCGCGCTGGGCTCCGGGGCGCTGCTGATGGCCGTCGAGCTGGTGCGCGGCTCGCCGATGTCGCAGGCGCTGGCCCCGGCGGTCAGCATGATCGTGGCCTCGGTCCCGGAAGGGCTGCCGTTCGTCGCCACCGTGGCGGAGCTGGCCTCGGCCAAGCGGTTGTCCGTGCACAACACGCTCGTACGCAACCCGTCCACGATCGAGGCCCTGGGCCGGGTGGACGTGCTCTGCTTCGACAAGACCGGCACGCTCACCGAGGGGCACATCAGCCTGCGCCTGGTCTCGGACGGCCGTACCGAGCAGGCCGTGGAGGAGGCCACGCCCGAGCTGAGGGCGATCGTCGGGGCCGCGCTGCGCGCGGGGCCCAGGTTCGGGCGCGGGCACACCGTTCCGCACCCCACCGACCGCGCGATCGTGAACGGCGCCGAGCGGCTCGGCCTCACCCCCAGCGACGGGCTGGAGAGCTGGCAGCGGGTGGACGAACTGCCGTTCGAGCCGGCCCGCGGCTACCACGCCGTACTCGGCCGGTCGGAGTCGGGGCAGATGCTGAGCGTCAAGGGCGCTCCCGAGATCGTGCTCACCCGCTCGACCTCCATCGCCGTGGACGGGGGCAGCGTCCCGCTGGACGAGCGCACCAGGCAGGAGCTGGAGCAGGAGGTGGAGCGCCTGGCCCTGCGGGGCTACCGGGTGCTCGCCGTCGCCGAGCGGCCCGCCTCCAGCCGGGCCGACCTCGACGAGTCCCGCATCGAGAGCCTGTGTTTCCGTGGGTTCCTCGGGCTGGCCGACCCGGTGCGCCCGACGGCCAAGCGCAGCGTGAAGCAGCTCGTGGGGGCCGGCGTACGGGTCGTCATGGTCACCGGCGACCATCCCAGCACGGCGGAGGCCATCGGGGCGGAGATCGGCGCGCTGAACGGCCTGCGCGTGATGACCGGCCCCGAGCTCGAGGGGCTCGACGACGAAGCCCTGACCGAGGCGCTGCCGAAGGTGGCGGTCTTCGCCCGGGTGACGCCCGAGCACAAGGCGCGGATCGTCACCTGCCTGCGCAAGGCCGGCAAGGTCGTGGCCGTCACCGGCGACGGCGCCAACGACGTGCCCGCGATCCGGCTCGCCGATGTGGGCATCGCCCTCGGCACGAACGCCGCCCCCGCCGCCAGGGCCGCGGCCGACATCGTGATGGCCGACGACCGCATCGAGACGATCATCGATGCGATCGTGGAGGGCCGGGGCATGTGGGCCTCCGTACGCGATGCCCTGGGCATCCTGCTGGGCGGCAACATCGGGGAGATCGCGTTCACGCTCGGGTCCAGCTTCCTGACCGGCCGCAGCGCGCTGAACGCCCGCCAGCTCCTGCTGGTCAACCTGCTCACCGACATGCTGCCCGCGATGGCGGTGGCCATCCGGCCGCCGAGCGCCTCCAGCCCGGAGCGCCTGCTGGCGGAGGGGCCGGAGGCGTCGCTGGGCGCCGCCCTGACCCGCGACATCTACCGGCGGGCCGTCGCCACGGGGGCGGCGGCGGGCGTGGCGTGGCTGCTGGCCCGGGTGACCGGCACCCGCGGCCGGGCCGATACGGTGGGGCTGATCGGGCTGGTGTCGGCGCAGCTTCTGCAGACCTTGGCGATGGGCCGGCGGGACCGGATGGTGGTGGCGGCCGTGGTGTCGTCGCTGGGCGTGCTCGGGTTGATCGTCTCGGTGCCCGGCCTCAGCCAGCTCTTCGGCTGCCGCCCGGTCGGGCCGTTCGCGTGGGGGATCGGGCTGGGCTGCGCGGCTGCGGCGACGAAGGTGACCGCGATCCTGGAGCGGCCGGACACGGACTGAGCACAGACTGAGCAGGTACTGAGCACGGACTGAGCACGGACTGAGCAGTGAACAGTCATCGTCTGTTCACCAAATCGATAGACTACTTGATACCATATATACACTTTTGGACAGAAACATGCCTGTAAGTGCTGTTCTGACCGGGTAGGTAGAGAGTTGTCTGAATTTCTGGCCTCCATGGTGGCCAAGGCCGCCTTCATGCTCCTGGAAGCGCTGATCATGCGCTTCGTGCAGAGCCTCATCACGTCCATCACCCGTCCCGCGGGGGTACGGCTCGCCTGACGCGACCTCCCGCGCTGCTCGTCAGCGGGGTCTGAGCCGCTGAGCCGTCTCCAGCCAGGCGGTGACGTCGGAGTCGGCGTGGTGGCGGATGGCCCAGTCGACCAGGCGCAGGCTCATGTGCGCCCAGCAGGCCGGGGTCACGGCGCCGGGCGCGCCCGCGCGCAGCCCGGGGGCCCGACGGGCCAGGTCGAAGCGGAGCGTGACGAGATCGAGGTCCGCGTCGCCGCGCGCGGCGCCGTCCCAGTCGATCACGCCCGTGACGGTCCCGGCCGCGTCCACCAGGACGTTGCCCGCGTGGAAGTCGTAGTGGACCAGGTCGTCGCCCTCCAGCGTGTCGGGGAACGCGCGGCCGATCTCCTCGACCTGGTCGAGGAGGCGGCGGGTCCGGCTGTCGTACGCGCGCAGCGATCCGTGCAGGCAGAAGCCTGGGCCGTCCGTACGCAGGTGCAGCCGCACCGGCTCCAGGTCCTGGCGCCCGGCGAGGATGCCGCGGCAACGCCGGTTGATCTCGACCATGCCCGCGACGATCTCCGCCGTGGGCGCGTGCGGGGCCACGCCGGGCAGCGCCTGCTGAACGACCAGCGGGGGGTGTACCAGCTCGTACTCCGGCGCGGGGACGCCCGCCGCCCTGGCCGCCGACAGCAGGGCGCGCACGTCGGGACCGCGGGTCAGCACGGACCGGTGGCCGTCCGGCCAGCGTACGTAGGCGGCGCCCACCTCCCCTCCGGCGCAGGGCCCGTCGTAGGCGAGGGGCACGGGCAACTCGCGCAGGGCCCGGTGAACGTCCAGCTTGGGGACGGGCGGCAGCGTCATGACGTCCACTATGGACGCCACCACCCTCGCGGGACGCATGCGCCGAGCCGGCCGACGGGGACGGGCACGCCTCCGGCTCGAATAACGGTTCGATGGGCGGCCCGCGCCGCTGGTAACGTGCCGCCGTGACCCATGACGACACCGGCACCTCAGATCCGCGGCGCGTGGCCGAGGAGGTCCTGCGCGAGCACGGGGCCGATCCCGGCGGCGCCGAGCGCGGCCGGGGCTGGACCAACGCCACGTGGCTGACCGGCGAGTTCGTCGTCCGCGTGGCGACCAGGCCAGGAGCCGCCGACCTGCTCCGCGAGGAACGCCTGGTGCGGCTGCTGCCCGCCGAGGTCGGCCATCCCCCCGTGATCGACGCGGGTGTCCTGCGCGGCCATGAGTGGGTGCTGTCCCGGCGGGTCGCCGGGCAGAGCCTGGAGGAGGTCTGGCCGTCGCTCGACCACGCGGCCCGCTCCCGGGCGATCGAGCAGATGTGGGAACGCGTCCGCCACGTCCATCGCGTCGACGTCGCCGCCGCGGCACCGTTCGCCCGCCCCAGATCGCCGTTCTTCCCCGAGAGCCCGGCGGCGGCCACGGCCGCACTCGACCGGCTCGTCTCGGCCGGTGGGCTCACCCCGGCCCAGGCCAAGGGGCTCGGCCGGGCGCTCGACCGCTTCTGGGCCGCGCTGCCCGCCGCGCCCGAGGCGCTCAACCACGGCGACTTCTGCACGCCCAACACCCTGTGGCACGACGGCCGCGTGGTCGCGCTGCTCGACTTCGAGTTCGCCGTCGTCGCCCCCATCGCGATCGACCTCAACGAACTCATCAAGATCGCCTTCGGCCCCGGCGACCCCGGCGAACGCACCCCGCTGCAGCCCGTGGTCCGCCGCGTCGCCGCCGCGGAGCTGGACGCGGCGGGCGGCCCCGACGTGCTCATCGGCTACTCGATCATGCTTGAGATGTGGGTGCTGGAGCACGAGCTGTCCTCCGACGACCCCGACGAGACCGACCGCGCCACCGCCACCGCCATGCTCACGGCCTTCGCCGAGGACGACGGCGGCTACTACGCCCCACTCCTCGACCAGATCTGAGCGCCCCGCCCGCCTTCCGGGCCATGCCGGGACGAGGCCCGCCCTCCGGGCCAGGCCGAGGATCGGGCGCGGAACCACGGCTCCCCGTACGGCTCAGCGGAACCGTTCGGTAGCAGCGATCACCTCCGCCGCCATCCCGGCCCCGCCATGCCCCTCATCGACCACGACCAGCTCGCTGCCCGGCCAGTTCCTGTGCAGCTCCCAAGCGGTCTCCAGCGGCCCGCTCACATCGAGCCTGCCGTGCACCAGCACCCCCGGCACACCCTCGAGCAGGCGAGCCCCCTCCACCAGGTCACCCCGTTCGGCCAGGAAACAGTCATTGGCCCAGTAATGCGTGACCAGCCGCGCGAACGTCATACGGCGCACGGGATCCTCGAACAGCGGGCTCGGCCGATGCCGGGGGTCGAGGCTCACGTGGGCGTCCTCCCAGTCGCACCAGTCGCGGGCCGCCTGCTCGCGGGTGCGCGGATCGGCCAGGAGCCTGGCGTAGGCCGCGGGCAGGCTGCCGTCACGGTCCCGCTCGGGCACGGCGTCGCGGAAACGTTCCCATTCTTGCGGGAAGATCCGCCCGACGTCACGGGTGATCCACTCGATCTCCTTGCGGCGTCCCGCCGTGACCGCGAACAGGATCAGCTCACTCACGCGCTGCCGGTACTCCTGCGCGTACGCCAGGCCCAACGTCGAGCCCCACGAGACCCCGAGCACCTGCCACCTGTCGATGCCGAGCCGCTCGCGCAGCAGCTCCATGTCGGCGATGAGGTGCCGGGTGGTGTTGACCGACAGGTCCGTGTCCAGCAGCCCGGCGTCCGGCGTGCTGCGACCGCACCCCCGCTGGTGGAACAGCACGATCCGGTACGCCTCGGGATCGTGATACCGCCGCCAGTTCGCCGACGCCGCGCCACCCGGGCCACCGTGCACGATCACCGCGGGCTTGCCCGCCGGGTCGCCGCTGACCTCCCAGTAGATCTGATTACCGTCGCCCACGTCGAGCATGCCCTGGTCGTACGGCTCAATCGGGGAATACATAGCGGCCAAGGTAACCGATGCCCGCCGAGCAGGGGCCCGCGTCCGAGCCACCGCGCCCCGGCGACGGGCCGAATCGTGATGCAACACTTCGCGGGCCCTCCTTCTCTAAGAAGAGATGGACGAGGAAAGGTGACCGGGGTGAAAGGGCGACAGCGTTGAAAACGGACCCGCGCTTCGCTGACTTCGTCGCCAACCGGGGGGACGCTCTGCTGCGCTACGCCTACCTGCTCGCCGGTGACCCGCACGACGCGGCCGACCTGGTTCAGGAGGCGCTGCTGAAGCTGCGTACGTCGTGGGAGAAGGTCCGTATGAAGGACAACCCGGAAGGCTATGCCCGGGCCACCATCGCCCATCTCCACCTGGCCGCCCACCGGTTACGACGCCGGGAGCGCCCGTCCTGGGACCTGCCGGAAGCCGCGTACCACGACGTCCCGGAGTCCGGCCCCGACGATCCTCTGTGGCTGGCGCTGGCCGACCTGCCCCGCAAACAGCGCGCGGTGCTGGTGCTGCGCTACTACGAGCAACTGACTGATGCCGAGATCGCCTCCGTGCTGGGCATCTCGCGCGGCACGGTACGCAGCCAGGCGTCCAGGGCGCTGGACAAGCTCCGCTCCGTCCTTCCCGCCGCCGACAGGAGCATCCCGTGACCGACCTCGAAGACGCTCTCCGCCAGACGCTCACCCGGGCGGTCCCGTACGCTCCGCGCACGTCGGAGGCGCTGGTCACGCACGTGGAGACGCGTTATCGCGCCCGGCGGCGGGCCAGGAGGGCGCTGGCCGTGACCGTGGCCGCCGTGGTCGCCGCGACGGGCGCGACGGCCGTGGTCGTCCAGAACCGAACGGAGCCGTCCGGCCTGACGGCCGAGCGGGGCGCGCCGTCGGCTCGGGCGAGTGACCACCCCCCGCCGCTGGAGGAGGTCTGGCCCCAGGCCGTCACCCGTGTCCCCACCCACCTGCCGGACGGCAGACGGTACCGGCCGGTGGAGCTGCTCGACGACCGCACAATGCTCATCCTGAGCTGGGACAGCGACGGACGGTACGCTCTGCACACGTACGACCTGGACACCCGCACGGCCCGGCAGCTCACGCCCGTGGCCGGCCAGTCGCCGGAGAACCTCACCACAGGTGAGGAGCACGTGGCCTGGTGGGTCATCGACGGGGACCGAGCGGCGGTCTGGGCCGCGCCCCTGGCTGGCGGCGCGGCCAGGAAGGTGACCGCGTTCCGCGGCGTCCCCGACCGGCTGGCCATCGCCCGTGGAAAGGTCTACCTCTCCGTCACGGGGGGCGGCCTCTTCGCCGCACCGCTCACCGGCGGCGCCGCTGAGCCCGTCAGCCGCGCGGGTCAAGCCTCCCTGCTGGACTACCCCTGGGTGGGAACGGCGGCGCGCGGGTTCACCGACCTCCTCAACCTGGAGACCGGCGAGCGGGACCGCGCCGTCGTCCGCACGGGTGAGACGGATGTCGTCTGCGACAGCGCCTACTGCGTACTGTCGCGGGAGGGCCGGTGGTTCGTCCGCCGCCGCGACGGCTCCCAGGAGCGGCCCATGAACCAGTCGGCCCTGATCCAGGCGCCTGGCATGGGGAGGGACGTTCCGTTCGCCGGTCGAGTCCAGGTCGCGATGAGCGCCACCGCCGGCTACTCGCTGATCGACCTGGCCACCGGAGAGGCGGGCGACTTCGGAATCCGTCCCGGCGCCGACGGAATGCTGGTCATCGTCGGGCTGGTCGCGAGCGGCGGCCTGGTGAGCTACGAACTGGGCGTCGAGCGAGTCGTCATCGACCTCGAAAGCATCCCGTAGGGCCCGCTGACGTCGTCCGGCCCCCGCGGCTCGAACCCTCACGATCGTGTTCCGGCATGATCCGGATACCCTGCTGTGGCGCCGGCCGAGGAGATGTGTGCGGGGCGGCTGCTGTCGGTCGGTCTGATCAAGGAGATCGAGCTCGTGAACTCCCGGTTGGAGGGAGAGCGCATCCCGGTTGCGCGGCTGCGTGCGCTCTGGACGGCGCTGAAGGCGCGGCCGCTGCTGCTCGTGCCGGTGTGGGTGTGGCGGTGGCTGGTGCCGGTCGCGGCCGGGGGCGCCGTGGGGGCGGTCGTGGCCGCGCTCGTTCCTGACGTGCTTCCCGCTGTGGCGGCCGGTCTGGTCGCGGGCGGGGTGGCCGTGGCACTCCAGACGGCGGAGCCGGACGGGTCCCTGGCGCCGCTGGCGGACGAGGAACTGCACCGGCTGGTCGCCGAGGTGGCCGCCGAGCTGGGAGTGCGCAGGCCGAGGCGGGTGTGCGCGTGGGCGCGTCCCGACGCGCTGGCCGTGCGGGTCGCTCCCTGGAGAGACGAGTTACGCCTTGGGCTGCCGTACCTGACGGAGATGCACCGCGACGAACTGCGTGCCGTGGTCGCGTTTGAACTCGCGCTGCTCGCCCTGCGCCGGTCCCCGCTCGCCTACGCCCTGCACAGGTGGTGGCTCACGGACTCGTGGCGGTGGCGGACGGTGCCGGACGAGGTCGAGGCGGCGGTGGACGGCATGTTTCGGAGTGCCGACGCGGCGGCGGCCCGCGTGGCAGGCGTGCCGGGCTGCGCGTCGGCTCTGCTGCGCGGCGGCCTGATCACGAATTCGTTCATCTGGTTCGCCGGATGGTACGGCGGCATGGCGGTGATGGCGGGCGGCTTCTCACCCGACCTGTACGCGAACTGGCGCTGGAAGGCACGCCACGACGGTCTCCTGACGGCCTTCGTCCGCACCGTAGCGCAGGCCGACAGCTCAGCCTCCCCCACCGGCCGAATCGCCGCCGTCACCGGCGAGGAGCCCGCCACCGTCGCGGCCCGGATCGCCGCTCTCACGGCTGCCGACGTCGCCGCCCCCATGATGGGCGTTGTCGTGGGGGAGCGCCCGGCTGCCACCGCCGACGGGGTCGGGGTCCAGACGGCAGACGCCGGATCAGCGGTCCTGGCCGGAGGACTGCCGGAGCAGGTCGAGACGCGGCTGGCAAGGGCGTGGACGCGCGAAGTGCACACCCGTCCGGCCGCGCGGGCCGTGCCCTTGCGTGAGGTGCCTGACCGAACCTGGGACGAGGTGTACGAGGGGGAGCGCGCCGAAGTGCTGGCCGCCGCCCGCGTCCTGCTCGGCCGGAGGGAGGCGACCTCCCAGGACGTCGTGGACCTCGCCCGCGCCGGCCGAGCCGGCGAACTCGCCTGGGACCACCTCGGGTCCTTGTGCTCCCATGGGGATCCGGCCGTGTGCGTGCTCTACCCGGTGCTCCACCGCCAGTTGCGGGAGGCCGGCCACGCCTACGCGCACCCGCTCGCCCGCCGCATCCTGATCGCCCCGGACGGCACCCGGGTGGACGTGGCCGCGCACGCCGCGGAGATCGCGGCCGCCACATAGGCGTTCCTTGACCGGAGCGATGAACCCACAGGGCCGCCCGGACGGCGGGGTACGCGGTCCGGGCGGCGTCATGCGTCGGCGTTACGTGTCGAGGTCGGTGGATCCGTCAGGAGTTGGCGATGGAGAGGTCGTCGAGGAAGGCGGTGAAGTCGCCCGTGGCGCCGCGCCGGTCGTAGCCGACGAGGATCTTGTCGATGGTCTTGCCGTTCAGCGCGCTCCCCACCTGGCTCTGGATCGTCGTCCACGTGCCGACCTGGCCCTTGGGCGCCGCCGGGTGCATGTCGACGCCGGTCGTCGTGGTCGCCGAGCTGTCGCGCAGGGTGGAGCCGTCCGTCATGACGAGGTCGACCGCGACGTGCCGGCCGCCCGCGTCCTTCGGCAGGAACGCGTACGACAGCCGCGTCCGGGCGCTCACCGGGATGTCGACGTCGAACACCTGGAAGTACGCGTACGAGTGACCGCTCGCCGTGGAACTGCCCTGCGCGCGCAGCGCCGACTCGCCGAGCTGGTTGTCCTGGCCGGTCACCGGGGCGAGCGTGGGGGAGCCGGTGCCGCCCGGCCCGGCGACGTTCGACAGGCCGCCCGGCACCGGGGTGCTGGTCCAGGTCGGCCGGGCGTCGGTGTCCTGTTCCAGGCTCGTACGGAAGAAGACAGGACCGGCGGACAGCGGGATGGGCACCTGGGTGACGAGCGGGTCCGCACCCGAGATCATGCGGGTGGCCTTGCCCGCCAGGCGCAGGTAGAAGTCGGAGGAGACGAACTTGCCGTCGGCGCTGGTGGTCAGGAAGTACTGGTTGGTCGGGATCATCGAGGAGTCCTCGGCGGCCGGCGTGATGGCCGTGCTCTCGTCGTACTCGTCGAACATGGCGATGAACGCCTGCGGCACCCCGGCCTTGCGGACGTTGACGGCCTGCTGCCACAGGTAGTCGCCGCTGCGGCGGGGGATTTCGTTGCGCGGCCCGTCCTTCCAGTTGGACCAGGCGAAGCCCGGGTAGATCACCGGCAGGTAGTCCTGGCCCGTCGCGCTCAGCGCCGCGAGGTCGTCGGCGATCTGCGGAGCCGTGTCGGCGGTGCTGCCGACCATCCACGGCGACAGCATGTCGAACGCCCGGTAGACGGGCGCGAAGCCGGGCTTGGCGCCCGCGTCGGTACGCCAGCCGCGCGGCACCCCGCCGACGACGTAAAGGCCCTGGTCCTTGAACCACCGCACCACGCGCTCGGCCTGTTCGGCGGTGCCAGGACGGTTGGTGAAGCCGAGGCCCCAGATCTCGACGACGGGCTTGCCGTTCCCCTTGGCGTAGGCGGGGGAGTCGGTCAGGCGCAGGGTGCCGGTGATGACGTTCGTCCAGTCGTCCTTGAGCACCTGCTCCAGGTTGGCGTCGGTGAGGCCGCTGACGTCGTACTCGACGTAGAAGCCGCGGCCGTACTTCTCGGCGGCGGCCCTGGCCTTGGTGGCGATCGAGTTGCGGACGACCGCCCGCGGCGCGTCGGGGACGGAGATGTCGCTGCCGAACCGCTGGAGCGCGGCGCCGTCGATGCCGTACTGGTTCATCCACGCGAAGTGCCGGTCCACGACCTCGGCCGGGTAGGACGAGAAGAGCGTGGCGGGCTGGCCGTTGCCGAGCGGCGCGTACCCGGTGGGGAACTTGGCGGAGGCCGGGTACTGGGTCATGTCGGGGTAGAGCTCGAAGGTCTGGTTGCCGGGCGACGGCTGGGTTCCGGCCCAGTGCCGCCAGGCGTTGAGCGGCGACCCGTCACCAGGGGCGCTGAACCACCCCTGGTATCCGGCGTACACCTTGTTCTTCAGGGTCGGGTTGGCGTTCCTGGGGGTCGGGTCGGCGGCCGCGGAGGCCGCGGGCAACCACTGGGCGGTCACCAGGAGGCAGATGACGAGGACAAGTCTCACGATGCGCCTTCGGGGGGTCGGGGGCAGGGGACCGCGACCGCGGACCACCGGACGAGGGCGCGGTGAACAGGGACGCGCGCCATCGCGTCATGGCAGGCCGAGGTACGCGGGCCGCGGGGCGCCAAAGGTACGGCCGGTCCACGCGGGTGTGGTCGAGCGACTTATGTGACGGCTATGTAAATCCAATGGATTGACTATGTCAATGCCCGAAACATCGCCACCCCTGCCGCCGCCCCGGCCCGGCCCGCTCGCTCAGGCGCGGCGAGCCGGCCGGGCGCGCGTGCTCAGGCTCGGTGTGAACGCCTCGTGGAACACGCTCGACGCGGCCCCCACCGCGGCCGCCGCCTCGTTGAGACGGGACTGCGCGACGTGCACGTCGCGCACGTGCCGCGCGAGCGGGAACCGGTTGACCGCCGCCGCGATCCCCCGCCGGTAGATCTCGGCCACCGAGGGCAGCACGGCCGGGCCGCCGATGATGACGAGCTCCACGTCGAGGAGGTCGACGAACCCGACCGCCCCGAGGCCCAGCACCCTGGCCACCTCCTCCAGCACCGCGACCGCGCGCCCGTCGCCGCGCGCCGCCGCCGCGCACACCCACTCGTACGCCCCGTCGCCCTGCGGGACCACCAGCCCGGCGGCGATGGCACGATCCACCACCGCCGAGATCGGCGCGCACTCGGGGACGCTGCCAGGACCGCCCTCGTCCGTCACCGCACCCTTGTTGATCGCGCACAGGCTCCCGACCTCCCCGGCGTTGCCCGTGGTGCCGCGATAGACGTCGCCGTTGAGGAACGCGCCGCTGCCCGCCCCCGCCCCGAGGTAGAGGTAGACGAAGTCGCCCGCCCGGTCGGCGGCGCCCAGCCAGCGTTCGCCGATCGCCGCGGCGGTGGAGTCCTTCTCCACGATCACCGTGGTGTCCAGCCGCTCGGCCAGCTCGGCCCGGAGCGCGACCTCCTCCCAGCCCTTGAACAGGGGCGGGTCGAGCAGCAGCTCGGCCCGCGTGTCGAGCGGGCCGGGCACGGCCACGCCGACGCCCAGCAGCGCCTCGGACGCGGGCGTCGCCGCCGCGGCCGATTCGAGCGCCAGCCGCGTCATCTGCTCGATGCACCACGACGGCTCGCGCCGCCCGGCGAGGGGCATCTGCCGCTGGTCGAGGACCTCCCCGCACAGGTCGACCGCCACCACCGTGATCATCTCGGGGTCGAGGTGCACGCCGATGGCCGAGGCGGCGTCGGGCCGCAGCCGCAGCGGCACCCGCGGCTTCCCGGCGCCGGCCGGCTGCCGCTCGTCCTCGGTCAGCAGGCCGGAGGTGAGCAGGTTGCGGGTGATCCTGGAGACCGCCTGCGGCGTCAGCCCGGTCTGCTCGGCGATCTCCACCCGGCTGAGCGTCACCGCCTGCCGGATGCTCTCGATCACCAGCTTCTCGTTGTACGAGCCGAGCGCGAGCTGGTTGAACGCCCGGGGAGCCGGGTGGGCCTGCGCCTGCTGCACCGCGGGCTCCCAGCGCAGCCAGGTGAAGGCCGGCCCCTGGGGGTCGTCGGCGTGGTCCTGCGCGGCCCCGGTCAGCGCGCTCAGCACCGGCCTGACCCGGCCGGGGAACTCCGCCAGCTCGGCCAGCGCGACGGCGCACGCGGTGCCGTACCAGCTCATTCCCGGACCGGCGCGGTGCCAGGCAGCCTGGCTTGCCGCCTGGGCCGCCGCCTGGCCTGCCGCCGGGTCGGCTGGCACGGCGTGCTCGCCCCAGGTCAGCACGTGCAGCTCGCTGTCCGGGTGGCGTTCGGCGAGTGCGGCGACGAGCGCGCCCGGGTCACCCGCGGAGCCGTTGAGAGCGCCGGCGCCGTCGGCGGTGGGCAGGGCGTCGCGGACGCGGTCGAGCTGGGCGGCGAGCGCCGTGTGGATCGAACGCCGCTCGTCGGCGTCGGCCGCTCGGCCACGCTGCCCTCTCGGGCGGGCGCCCTGGCCCAGGACCAGCACGGCCGACTCGCCTCTGGCCCAGATGCCGAGCAGCTCGGCGCGCGGGCAGGGCGGGTCGGAGGGCAGGGTGGCGGGGCCGCTCTCGCCCGGCGTGTATCCCCAGTGCCGCCACACTTTGGTGAGCGTGGCGTGGGAGATGCCGAGGTGGTCGGCCAGCGCGCGCGCCGACCACGTGCGGCCGGGGGCGGGCGGCCCGGCCAGCGTGGTCGCCAGGACCTCTCCCTCGTCCACGCGGGGCGCGCGCCCGCCGGTGCCGCGACCGGTTTCCTCCGCGGTGTTTCTGCGTGCGGCGCTCACGCCGCGAAGGAGGATCGCAGTGGGCGCTTCCGGCCGCCCCGCGCATGGAGCCGGAGCGGCGTCGTGCCTGCTGGGGCCGCATCGGCCGGGAGCGGCCTGTGCCCCGCGTTCGTCTCTCGCATGGGCTTATCCAACACCCTTCGCCGCTCCGGAGTCCAACCGGCGGACAACCGGCGGACAACCCGCGGACGTGCCCGATCGGGCCTGTCCGCCGCCGTTCCGGCGACGTTCTTGCGACGGCGACGGCGGTCGCGGGACGGGAAGGTCCCCGCGATGACTCTTGACGTAAGTCAATTCAATGGATTTACATGTTCGACACACAACCCCTCGCCCTGACCCCCCGTAACGAAGGGCACCCCCATGTCCTTGCTCACCCAACGGAGTCCGCGCAGCGATCCCGGAGCCGCCCCGCCCCACGACGGGAAACGCGGCGGCCGCCGGGACCGGTCACTGCTCTGGTTCGCGCTCCCCGGCGTTCTGATCGTCCTGCTGTTCCACTACGTGCCGCTGCTGGGGCACGTCATCGCGTTCCAGAACTATCAGCCGTTCATCGGCATCTGGCACAGCACCTGGGCCGGCCTGGACAACTTCGCGGTGCTCTTCAACGGCGACGAGGACTTCCTGCGCGCCCTGGTCAACACCCTGCAACTGCTGGTGATCCAGGTCGTGTTCGTCTTCCCCGCGCCGATCCTGCTCGCCCTCGCGATCAACAGCCTGATCAGCGAACGCGTCAAAATGATCGTGCAAAACGTTTTGTACCTGCCGCACTTCCTCTCCTGGGTGGTCGTCGTCGCGATCTTCCAGCAGATGCTCAGCAACGGCGGCCTGGTCAACGTCTTCCTGCGCGCGCACGACCTGGGCACGTGGAACATCATCGGCAACCCCGACCTGTTCCAGGCGCTGCTCACCTCCCAGGTGATCTGGAAGGACACGGGCTGGGGGACGATCCTCTTCCTGGCAGCGCTCTCCCGGGTCGACACCCAGCTCTACGAGTCGGCGGCGGTCGACGGCGCCGGCCGCTGGCGCCAGACCTGGCACGTCACCCTCCCGGCGCTGCGCAGCCTGGTGGTGCTGCTGCTCATCCTGCGGCTGGGCGACGCGCTCAGCGTCGGCTTCGAGCAGATCATCCTGCAGCAGCCGGGGGTCGGGCTCGAATCGAGCGAGGTGCTGGACACCTACGTCTACAACCAGGGGCTGCTGGCCGGCGACTGGGGTGTGTCCGCGGCGGTCGGCCTGGTCAAGGGGCTCATCGGCGTGGTTCTCGTGCTCGGCGCGAACAAGGTCGCCCATTTCTTCGGCGAGGAAGGGATCTACCGCAGATGACCACCCCCACGAGCGATCTCGTCGTCATCCCCGGGCAGACCCCCGCCTCGCTGCCGTGGCGGGCCGCCAAGTCCGTGCTGCTGCTGGTCTGCTGCCTGCTGGTGGCGGTGCCGTTCTTCTCGATCGCCGCGACGTCGCTGGCGGACACCAAGCAGGTCAACGAGGCGGGCGGGTTCGTGCTGTGGCCGGAGCGGCCGACGCTGGAGGCCTACCGGGCCATCCTCGAGGGCGGGCTGGTCTCGCAGGCCCTGCTGGTGAGCGTCGGCGTCACGGTGGTCGGCACGGCGCTGGCCCTGGTGTCCAGCGTCACCCTCGCGTACGGGCTGAGCCGCCCGGGCAGCCTCGGGCACCGGCCGGTGCTGATGATCCTGCTGTTCTCCCTGCTGTTCACCCCGGGCGTGATCCCCAGCTACCTGCTGATCAAGGAACTGGGCCTGATCAACAGCTACTGGTCGCTGATCCTGCCCACGATGGTCAACGCGTTCAACGTGATCGTGCTGCGCTCGTTCTTCATGAGCATTCCCCGCGATCTCGTGGACGCCGCCAGGATCGACGGGGCGCGCGCCGGGCAGATCCTGCGCAGCATCGTCATCCCGCTGTCCAAGGCGGCCATCGCGGTGGTGGGGCTGTTCTACGCGGTGTCGTACTGGAACGCGTTCTTCAACGCCATGCTCTACATGAACGAGTCCGCGAAGTGGCCCATGCAGCTCGTGCTGCGGACCTACGTGGTCAACAACGCGGCCATCGGCGCAGGTGAGGCCGCCGCCTCGGGAGCGGCGCTGCCGCCCTCGCAGGCGCTCCAGGCCGCGATCCTGGTGCTGTCCGTCGTCCCCATCGTCGTCGTCTACCCCTTCCTGCAACGCCACCTCAGGAAGGGCGTGATGATCGGGGCCGTCAAGGGATGAGCACACGGACGTGAGCAGGCCACCCGCAACCGAAGGAGAGGCCCGAGATGGGTGCTGATGTCACGCGCAGAACCGTGTTGCGCGGCTCGCTGGGCGCCGCCGCCGGGCTGGCCCTGGCCGCCTGCGGCGACGGCGGCCCCGCCGTCCCGATCGCCGACAACGCGAAGGTACGGCTCCCCGACCACGTTCCCTACCAGGGGGTCAAGGCGGACTTCCCGGGCACTCCCGAAGGGGTGCTCAACGGCTACCTGCACTACCCGGCCAGCCCGGTCACCGCCTTCCCCGGCGGTCCGCCGGCCGCCGGCCCGCCCATCTCGGTCATGGCGATGACCTTCAACCCGGTGCCGCCGCCGATCGGGCGCAACACGTACTGGCAGGCGCTCAACCGCAGCCTCGGCACCGAGCTGCGGTTCGAGATAACCCCCATGGGCGACTACCCGAGCAAGGTCGCCGTCATCATCGCGGGCGGCGACCTGCCCGACGCGATGGCCGTGCGCCACGAGATCCCGCAGCGCCCCGCCATGCTCAACGCCCTGTTCGAGGACCTGTCGGAGCACCTGTCGGGCCCGGCCGTGCGAGAGTACCCCTACCTTGCGAACATCCCCACCGCGCACTGGCGGGCCACCGTCTACAACGGCGGGATCTACGGGCTGCCGATGCCCAGGGCGAACGTGGGATCGGTGATGTTCTACCGCGCCGACCGGGTGAGGGAACGCTCCCTCGATCCGGACGTATCGGACTTCCGTGCGTTCAAGCAGCTCTGCACGGACCTGACCGACTCCCGCAGAAGCCGGTACGCCCTCGGCGACCCGGTCCCCTCGCTCTACTTCGTGCTGGAGATGCTCGGCGTGCCGAACCAGTGGCAGGAGAGCGGCGGCCGGTTCACCTCGTGGCTGGAGCACGAGCGGCTGCCGCAGGGCCTGGACGCGATGCGGCAGCTCGTCACGGCCGGACTGCTGCATCCGGACGCGTTCACGGTGACCGGCAAGTTCAAGGACTGGTTCGGCAGCGGCCAGATCGCCATCCACTACGACGGCAACGCCGGCTGGAACGACTTCTACCGGCGCTACGCGCAGGACACCCCGGGATTCGCGATCGACGGCATGCTCGCCCCGGGATTCGACGGCGGGCCGGGCACCCATTGGGCGGGGCTGTCCAGCTTCGCGATGCTGGCGTTCAAGAAGGCGCCGCGCGAGCGCATCCGCCAGTTGCTGCGCGCGTGCAACGCCCTGGCCGCACCCTTCGGTACGGACGCGTACAAGCTGCGCAAGTACGGCGTCGAGGGCGTCGACCACACGCTGAGCGGGACCGACCCGCTGCTGACCCCCACCGGCACCGTCGAGACGACGCTGCCGACGATCTTCGTGACCGACGCCCCGATCTCCCTCTATTTCCCGGAAATCCCGGACGTCGTCCGCACCCAGCACGACTTCCAGAAACGCGCCGTTGACGTCCTGGTACGCAACCCCGTCGAGGGAATGTACTCCGAGACCGACGTCACCGTGGGCGGCCCGCTGATGGTCCGCATGCAGGACGAGCTGAAGGCCGTCATGCAGGGCCGCAAGCCGCTCTCGTCGTGGAGCGACACGCTGCGCACGTGGCGCAAGGAGGGCGGCGACCGCATCCGAGCCGAGTACGAGCGCTACTGGGAGAGCATCAACCCATGACGCGACACGCCCGCCCAGACCATGACACCCACCATGACCCCCACCATGACACCCGCCAAGTCCATGACCCCCGCCAGGACTTTCGCACCCGCGCAGGCTGGGAAGAGCTGGCCGACCGACTGCTGCTGGCGGTCCGCCCCTACGCCTCGGCCCGCCACGCGCTGATCGACCTGCCAGGACCGCCCAGCAGGAGCGGCCCCTGGAGCGACGGGCTCGAAGGCTTCGCCCGCACGTTCCTGCTCGCCGCGTTCCGGCTGGCCGGGGCGCGCGGCGACGACCCGCACGGCCTGGCCGACTGGTACGCCACCGGCCTCGCGGCAGGCGCCGACCCGGCGAGCGAGGAGCGCTGGCCCACCTTCGCCGAACGCCGGCAGGCCAAGGTGGAGGCGGCCTCCATCGCGCTGGCCCTGCACGAGACCCGGCCGTGGATCTGGGACCGGCTGAGCGAGACCACCAGGGGCCACGTCCTGGCCTGGCTCGCCCACATGGTCGGCGCCGACATGCCCGCCAACAACTGGATCTGGTTCCAGGCCGTCACCGAGGCGTTCGCCCGCACGGCCGGCGGCACCTGGAGCCCCGACGACCTGACCAGGACCATCGAGCTGACCGACGCGTGGTACGCGGCCGACGGCTGGTACTCCGACGGCCTGGCCGGCGGCGAGCACCGCAACTACGACCACTACAACGGCTGGGCCATGCACTTCTACCCGCTGTGGTTCTGCCGCATCCTCGGCGACCAGGCGCCGGACGGGCTGGCCGACCGCTACCGGGAACGGCTGCGGCGCTTCCTCGACGACTTCCGCCACCTCGTCGGCGGCAACGGGTCGCCGCTCATCCAGGGGCGCTCGCTGACGTACCGGTTCGCCGCGCTCGCACCCCTGTGGACGGGCGCCCTGTTCGAGGCCACCCCGCTGCCGCCCGGGCAGACCCGGCGGCTGGCCGGCCGCATGCTCGGCCACTTCACCGGGCACGGCTCGATCGACGAGCGGGGCCTGCTCACGCTCGGCTGGCACCGGCCCTTCCGCCCGGTGCTGCAGGTCTACTCCGGGCCGGGCTCGCCGTACTGGGCGAGCAAGGGCTTCGCCGGGCTCCTGCTGCCTCCCGAGCATCCGGTGTGGAGCGACGCCGAGGTGCCGCTGCCCGTCGAGTCGGGTGACTTCGCCCGTACGCTGAGCGCGCCCGGCTGGCTGGTGTCCGGGACCCGCGCCGACGGCGTCGTACGCGTCGTCAACCACGGCGCCGACCACACCGACCCCGCCCGGTGGCACTCCGACGACCCGCTCTACGCGCGGCTGGCCTACTCGACCCACGCGGCCCCCGAGACCCCCGAGGATCCGCGCGGCGGGCCCGTGGACTCCTCGGTCGTCCTGGTGGACGCCGCCGGGCACGCCAGCCACCGGCGGCCGTTGCGGCGCGTGAGCGTCGAGGGCCGCGTCGCGGTCTCGCGCAGCCGCGCGCACTGGCCCGCCGACGAGCGCTGGGACTGCTTCGGCGGCCCGGACACCGGCTACCGGCTGGGCCCCTGGATCACCGTGGCCTCCGTGCTGCGCGGCGCGCTGGAGGTCCGGCTGGCCCGCGTCGACCCCGCCCCCGAGAGCCCGGACGACGACCCCGGCCCCTGGCAGCTGCGACTCGGCGGCTGGGCCGTGCCCACCTCGGACGGGCCCACCTCCGACGGGCCCACGAACAATACCGGCGAACCCGCCGACGGACCGACGGAGGCCACTGTGCGCGGCGGCGGGCTCCACAGCACGGTGGTGGGCCTGCACGGCTTCGACCGGGCCCACGTCCACCACGGCTCGGACAGCAACGCGCTGTCCCCGGCCTCCGCCACCCCCGGCGTCCTCGCGGACGAGGTGCGCTTCGGGCGGCCGTACGCCGCGGCGGTGCACCTCGCGGGCACGCCCCTGGCCGCGGAGCACCTGCCCGAGGTGCGCTTCGAGTCCGAGGAGAGCGCCGTCGTCCGGTGGCCCGACGGCGAACGCGACCTGATCCACCTGACCGCGCCCCCGCACCCCCCGCGTCCCCCGCAACCCACTGAGAGGGAAACTTCACCCGATGCATGACGACCGACGGCTCACCGAGGACCGCGTCACCGCGTTCCTCGACAGGAAGCTGCGGCCCGCGCTCTACAGCGCGCGGCTGCCGCTCGACCTGTCCGCCTGGCGTGTCCCCGGTGAGCCCGTTCCCGTCGCCTCGGCGCTGAGCGCCCGCTACGAGCCGTTCTCCGTGGGGGAGGGCTGGGGAGCCCCGTGGGCGACCACGTGGCTGCGCGCCCGTGCGGAGATTCCGGCCGGATGGGCGGGCCGCCGCGTGGAGGCGGTCTTCGACCTGGACTTCGACCTGACGAAGGGGCCGGGCGGCCAGGCCGAGGGCTTCGTGCACGACGCGGCCGGTGTGCCGATCCAGGGGCTGCACCCCTACAACCGGTCGGTGCTGCTGGCCAGGGAGGCGGCCGGTGGCGAGCCGGTGGACCTGCTGGTCGAGCTGGCGGCAAACCCTCCCATCACGGGCAGCGCCGGGCGCGGCACGCACTACGGCTCGAAGGAGAGCGCGGGCACCGACGACCTCTACCGGGTCAAGGTCGCCGACCTCGCCGTGCGCGATGAGGACGTCTGGCACCTGCTGCTGGACATGGAGGTGCTGGACGAGCTGATGCGCGAGCTGCCCACCGGCTCGCCGCGCCGCCACGAGATCCTGCGGGCACTCGGCCGTGCCATCGACGCCGTGGACCCCTGGGACCTCGCGGCCACCGCCGCAGCCGGGCGCGAGCGGCTCGCGGACGTGCTGGCCAGGCCCGCCCACGCCTCCGCGCACACCATCGCGGCGGTCGGCCACGCCCACATCGACTGCGCGTGGCTGTGGCCGCTGCGCGAGACCGTACGCAAGTGCGCCCGTACCTTCACCAACGTCGTCACCCTCGCCGAGGAGTACCCGGAGCTGGTCTTCGCCTGCTCGTCGGCGCAGCAGTACGCCTGGATGAAGGAGCAGCGCCCCGAGATCTTCGAACGCATCCGCAAGGCCGTGGAGCAGGGCACGTTCGTGCCCGTCGGCGGGATGTGGGTGGAGGCCGACGGCAACCTGCCCGGCGGTGAGGCGCTGGCCCGTCAGCTCGTACTCGGGCGGCGCTTCTTCGCCGCCGAGTTCGGCGTCGAGCAGGACGGGGTGTGGCTGCCCGACTCCTTCGGGTACACCGCCGCCTACCCCCAGCTCGCCCGGCTGGCCGGGGCCCGCTGGTTCCTGACCCAGAAGCTCTCCTGGAACGCCACCAACCGCATGCCCCACCACACCTTCGACTGGGAGGGCATCGACGGCACCCGCGTCCTGACCCACTTCCCGCCCATCGACACCTACAACGCGGAGCTGACCGGGCGGGAGCTGGCCCACGCCGAGCGCACGTTCGCCGACAAGGGGGCGGCGGGCCGCTCGCTGGCCCCGTTCGGCCACGGCGACGGCGGCGGGGGACCCACGCGCGAGATGCTGGAGAAGGCGCGGCGGCTGCGCGACCTCGAAGGCTCGCCGAAGGTGCGGATCACGCGGCCGTCGGAGTTCTTCGCGCAGGCCCGCGCCGAGTATCCGCGCCGTCCCGTCTGGCGCGGCGAGCTGTACCTGGAGACGCACCGCGGCACGTTCACCAGCCAGAGCCGTACGAAGCGGGGCAACCGCCGCGCCGAGCACCTGCTGCACGAGGCCGAGCTGTGGGCCGCGGCGGCGGCCGTGCACGCCGGAGCCGCCTACCCGTACGAGGAGCTGGAGGCGATCTGGCGGGAGGTGCTGCTGAACCAGTTCCACGACATACTGCCGGGCACCTCCATCGCCTGGGTGCACGAGCAGGCCGAGGAGACCTACCGGCGCGTCCACGCCGCTCTGGAGGGGATCGTCGACCGGGCGCTGTCGGCGCTGGTGACCGGGGACGAGAGCGTGACCGTGGCCAACGCGGCCCCGACGGCCCGGCGGGAGGTCGTGACCCTGCCCCCGGACGTCCCCGCGCCGCCC